>NZ_CP115450.1:8675000-8860963 GCF_027627435.1 Kitasatospora cathayae
CCGAGGGCGGCCACCGGCGACAGGCTGTCCAGCAGCGGCAGGTAGGCGCGGATCCGTGCGGCGGTCTCCTCCGGGGTCGGCGCGAGCTGCTCCAGCAGCCGCTGGAAACCGCGCTGGTCGCCCGGCCGTCCGCCGCGCGCCAGCCGGGCCAGGCAGCGGTCGAGTATCTCGTCGCGCTCGACCACGCCGGCCTCGATCAGCCCGAGGACCGCGCCACGCCACGCCTCGCCCAGCTGGTCGCCCGCGCCGACGACATCGAACATCCCGAGGAGCAGCGAGGGGGTCGACGACGCCTGGACCAGCCGGAGCACCAGCTCGCGTCGGTACTCCTCGGTCGCGTAGGGCGGGACGTGGTGGCGCTGCCACGCAAGCACCACTCCGTCCGTGACCGGCACCGGCTCACCCGCGGCGCGGGCGAGGCGCTCGACGGCCGGGTACTCGTCGCCGAGCCAGGCGGTGGGCCGTCGTTCGGCGATCCTGCGCAGCACCTCCGACTGCCACTCCGGACTCTGTTGGTCGACGACGGCCAGGACCGTCTCGTTCTGCCAGACCACGATCCCGGCGGGGGAGCCGATGCCGTTCGCCCAGGAGAACGCGGCGGAGGGCGCCGTGTTGCAGCCGAGCCCGGCCACCAGCAGGGCCAGCATGTGGCCTCCCGAGTGCTCCCACCAGGCGACGGACATCTCCTTGCGGCGGCGCTTGAGTTCGGGCAGCAGGGCCCGGCGCTCCGCCGGATCCAGCGCGGCCAGCGCAGCCACGACGCCGTTGGCATCCCCAGCGTCCACACGGTCCAGCAGGCTCATCGCGCCGCCCTCTCCTTCACATCGTTCGAGGCGGCGCTCTCCGCCGCCAACCCCACCGCCAGCACGTGCTTGCACGGCCCGCGCCCGCCCCGGTACTTGGCCCACCAGAGGCAGGTGCACCCCAGCGAGCCGTCCGCCGCGCGGCGCACCCGCTGTACATGATCCTCCACGTGCACCAGCGCCCCGCCGTCCCTCTCCGGGCGGACGGCCCCGGCGGCGACCAGTGTGCGGGCGGCCCGCAGCCGCGGGTTGCGGGACTCGGCGCGGCCAGCGTCGTAGGGGAGTTGACGGTGGAAGAAGGCCGCCTCGGCGGTGTCGTAGCCGACCTGCCCGGAGGTGCCCAGCCAGGTCAGCGCCGCGCGGACCCGCTGCGACGACAGGCCGGCCTGCTCGGCCAGCTCCGCCACGTCGATCCGCGGCTCCCAGGCCAGCAGCACCGCGACCAGGTCCGCGTCCTGCTCGCTGCCGGCCGATGCCAGCGCGTCCAGCACGCCGCCCTCGCCGGAGAAGCCGCGCGCCGGGTCGGGGGAGAGGGTGAGCGTCAGCCGCATGCCCGGGAGCTCGACCTCCCAGGCTGAGCTGGTCGGCCGGGTGTCCCCGGCCGTCAGCGGCGGGCCGTAGATGCGCAGCGCGCGAGCATGGCGCAGCACCCGCTGCAGCGCGACGAGTCGCTGCGGGCCGGGCAGGCAGACGGCGCCGGGCACGGGCCGGCTGGTCGGCCGCGGCAGCCGCCCGGTGGGGACGACCCACTGCGTCGCGCCCGCCGGGCCGCGCGCGCCCCCCGCGCCTCCCGCCGTCAGCGAGCGCAGGAAGCGGACGGCCTCGGCGGCGGGCAGCTCGGCACGCAGGTCGAAGCCGGCGGCTACCACCTGCGTCTCGGCGAAGCCGCGTAGCCAGCGGTCCGGCAGCGGAACCTTCTTCTCCACCAGCGGGCCGTCCGGCGTGATGACCTCCAGCGCCTCGGTGCCGACCGCGAGCCGTAGCGGCTCGGCCGGGCCGAGGCGGCCGAGGGCGTCCCGCAGCGGGACGTTGATGTCGACGTTGGTGGTTCCGTGGCCTATCCCGCCGCCGTCCAGGCCGGATTCGAGCACGTCGAGGCGGGCGTAGACGCCGCCGCAGCCGGAGAAGGACTCGAAGCGCAGCCGGTCGCCGTTGGCGGTGACCACCGGGTCCAGCGAGGCGGGCAGTCGGGGCTGGTAGTAGCGTGCCGCGGCCACGTCCGCGACCGCGAGCAGCCCGGCGGCCGCCGCCGAAGGGGCTGTCAACATCCCCTCGAAGAAGTGCGGATGGGCGACCTCGCCGAAGGGCGTGGCCCCACCGGAGGTCTCCAGCCCGAGGCGCCCGTGCAGGTCGTCCAGCACGGAGGAGCGCAGATAGCGGTACGCGTGAGCGGCTTGCGTCATGTCGGGAACGCTAGAGCAGGGGGCTGACAGCGCTCGGCGCCGGGCCTGCGGCGACAGGGCCCGGGCGCTCAGTCGCCCGGGGCGGCCCCTCCCTGGGTCATCATCCCGGTCTATCTCCCCTCGCCGGAGGTCGGCGACGACACCGCCACCGCCGACCCGTCCGAGGTCCACGACGCCGGCGAGGCCGTGAAGGCGGAGGCCGACGCGGAGATCGAGGCCAGCTCGTTCCGGACGATCTGGCGGGTCCTGCGGGCGCTTGCCGCGCACGACGCCCGGGTGGTCGGCCGGATCACCGAACTGCGCGCCAGCCGCTCGCAGGGCACCGCGCACACCACCACGACCACGGCGGCCCCCGAGGGAGAGAGTACCGAGACCGGAGAGGGCGAGCAGCAGCCGGCGGCGGTGGAGTCGCCGATCGAGTGGCTGCGGATCAACGCGAAGCACCACGCGGCGCAGATCCTCCAGACCGTGAAGCTGCGGGCGTTCAACCCGCGGGCGGTCGAGCGGCAGCGGATGCACGCCGTCGCCGCCAGGTTCCACATCGAGCACGGCCACCTCGACCCCACCGACAAGACCAAGCACGCCGAGCTGATCTCCTGGCTCACCCGCCAGCGCCATCTGAACGGCCAGGGCCTGCTCGACGCCGCCAGGGTCAGCGAGCTGGACGCGCTCGGCATGATCTGGTCGAAGAACGCCAACGCCTGGGAACGCGGCTACGCCTACGCGAAGGCCTTCCATCACCAGCACGGCCACTTGGCCATCCCCGCCACGGCGAAGCTGGACGACTACGCGGTGGGCGCGTGGATGCGCCGCCAGCGCAAGGCAGACACCCTCACCAAGGACCAGGTGGCGAAGCTCGACGCGCTGGACGAGCTGTGGCGCCTGGAGCCGGACTGGAACAGGTCGTACCGCCGCCTGCTCGCCTACCTCGCCGCCGGCGGAACCTTGGACGGCCCGGCCAACCGCACCGGCGGCGAGGCGGACCCGACCTTCCGCCCCGGAACCTGGCTGCGCAAGCAGGCGGGGGCCCGCACCGAAGGGAAGCTGACCGACCACCAGACCGCGCTCCTGGACGCCCTCACCCGGCACACCGAGACCGTCGCAGGCTGACCCGCCCCAACCCACGCCCGCCGTCCCGGCCCACCTCGGGCCGGGACGGCCCGCTCCCCAGAAGGAGACGAGTGACCACCACCCAGCAGCCGAAGGCGTCCTGGTACGCGCAGTACGTCTGCCACACCTGCGGCGACGGCGGCGACGCGCTGTTCGAGGACGGCACCACCGTGGACGCCGACCACGACTGCGACCACGGCGAAGCCGAGATCGCGTGGAAAGGCCGAGCGGAGTGCACGTGCGGCTGGTCCCCGGAGACCGACTTCGCCGACGGCGACTACGTCGAGGCCGACCACGACTGCCACACCGACCAGTAGCACCACCGCCATCGGGGCGGCCCGGCACACGGGCCGCACCGCACCGCACCCAACCCCCGACCCGCCGAAGGGCACCGCGATGACCGACACCACCACCCCGACCACCCCGGCGCCGACAGCGGCCCGGCCGGGTGCCCAGCGCCACCCGGCCGGCACCGGCCCCAGAACACCCAGTTCCCCGCAGGTGCTGGTGCTGGACCCCGGCGCCCTGGCCGACCCGGCCGAGCGGGAGCAGGCGTTCGTGCAACTGCTCCGCTACCAGGCCCAAGTCCGCACCAGCCACGTGCGCCTGGAGGAAGGGGACAGGGTCGAGCTACTGGAACCCGTGCGCGCGTCGTGGATCGACGAGGACCTGGCCGACGAGGAGTACTGGGAGGAAGACGCCCGCGTCCGCGTGGACGTCCCGGCCGGCACCCTCGGCGTCATCACCCGAGTCCGCCGCTACCCGACCCCGTTCCCGTACGTCGTCGCCTTCGACCGCGGACCCGAGTGCGGCGTACGCAACCACCAGATCACCCGCTGCGCCGACCAGTCGCTCACCCCCGCCGCGCCGCCCGATCCGGCCCCGGAGCCGTGGAGGCGCTGACCGCCCACCGGCCGCCACCACCTGATGGCGGCCGCGTTGAAC
This sequence comes from Kitasatospora cathayae, assembly GCF_027627435.1. Taxonomy (GTDB): domain Bacteria; phylum Actinomycetota; class Actinomycetes; order Streptomycetales; family Streptomycetaceae; genus Kitasatospora; species Kitasatospora cathayae. The sequence continues at coordinate 8,679,262 of NZ_CP115450.1, forward strand.
CGCACAGCCGAGAAAAGGGGAGGCACCAACATGCCGGAAGCCGTGAAGCCGCTCTCGTCCTACACCTGGTGGGGCGAGGTTCCCGACCACCTGCGCCCCACGACCCAGCTTGCCGCGCTGGACCTGCCGCGCCAGCCCGCCGGCTCGGTCCGCGCGACCATCGAGACCCGCAACCCCGGCACCGGACGGAAGGCCGACTTCGATGCTCCTGCGGTCCCAACGTACTTTCCGCGCAGCCGCGTTCGCGCGCGACGTTGCTGATCTGGTTGTGGGCGACCGCCCTTGAGCGGCGGCAACGGTGGTGCTTCACTGTGTGGATGACCGGCGAGACGGAGATGACGGAGCTGTTCGGCGCGGTGCTCAGCAGGCACCGGGTGAACACCCGGGCACGGTGGCAGAACGCCATGTGGGCGCTGCTGCTGGCGGTGCCCACCGGCTGGCTCGGGCTGTGGGCGCTGTTCAGTGCGGACGACGGCCGCTCGGGCGGCGGCCGGGCGATCGGTCTGGTGATCGGCCTGTCCCTCGGCGCGCTCTTCGTCGCCGTGACGCAGGCCTGGCGCGCGGTGCGGGGCGGACCGGGCGAGTACTTCGAGGTCCACGAGCGCGGCCTCGTCCACGGCTCGCGGCGCGGCGTGCGGGGCTGGGAGTGGAGCCAGGTCGTCTCGATCACGATCCCCGGCACCCCGAGGATCCACGGCCTCGCCCGTCGGCTGGGCAACGACTACCGCTGCCGCCTCGTCCTCGACGGCGGCACGCGCCTGCACATCGACGGGCACACCCCCGGGGCGTCCGGCCTGGGCCGCGCGGTGCTGGCGCACAGCCCCCACGCGCGGCGGCTGCAGGGGGACGAGTGGCAGGACCGGGCCGGCGGCTGGTTCCTGGCCGGAGCGGTGGTCTTCCTGGCCGTGGGCGTCTCCATGGTCTCCTACCTCGTCAGCCACGCCGACGAGGACGCTCAGAACGTCAGCGAAGGCGTGACCATGGCGGTCGGCCTGGGACTGCCGGTGTGCGCGGTCGGCGCGATCACCTGCATCGTGCTGTACATCCGCCACCGGATGTACCGCCCCCGCTGATCAGTCGGCGAGGTGGCGTTCGATCCAGGCGGCCGCGGTACCGCGGAACAGGACCCGGTTTCGGGTGTTCCTGAACTCGTGGCCCTCGTTGGGCAGCACCAGCAGTTCGGCGGGGATCACCCGTTGTGTCAGCATCCCGTTCCTCCGCGTCCTGGGCCGGCGCCGGTCGGCGCCGGGTTCGTGGCGGGTGGCCGGACCCCGGCCCGGCCACCCTGTCCTCCTACGGCGCGACCGGAGTCACAGCCCCGTCATCGCCCTCGGACTGCTGCCCGCCGCGTCCAGCCCCAGCACGCCACGGCGCAGGCCTCCGAGGAAGGCGAGGTCGCCGAGGCCGGGCCGGGCGAGCAGCCGCCGGCGGTGGTGGAGTCGCCGATGGAGTGGCTGCGGATCAACGCGAAGCACCACGCGGCGCGGATCCTCCAGACGGTGAAGCTGCGGGCGTTCAACCCGCGCGCGGCCGAGTGGCAGCGCATGCACGCCGTCGCCGCCGCCTTCCACCTGGAGCACGGCCACCTCGACCCCACCGACAAGACGGAGCAGGGCGAGCTGGTCTCCTGGCCGGACCGGCAGCGCTACCTGAACGGCCAAGGCCTGCTCGATGCCGCGCGTGTCTCGGAGCTGGACGCGCTGGGCATGATCTGGTCCAAGCACGCCAACGCCGGGGAACGCGGCTACGCCTACGCCCGTGCCTGGGCCGCCCACCACGGCCACCTGGCGATCCCCTCGACGGAGAAGCTGGACGGCTACGCGGTAGGGGCGGTGGATGCGCCGCCAGCGCAAGGCCGAGGCCCTCGGCGCCGACCAGGCGGCGAAGCTGGACGCGCTGGACGAGCTGTGGCGCCTGAAGCCGGACTGGAACCGCTCCTACCGGCGCCTGCTCGCCTGGTTCGCGCCTGCGGCGGGCCGGTGGTTCTTCGGTGCGTCCGGCGAAGCCGTCCGCGTCGACCAGCCGGCCCGCCGCGGTCCCCCGGGGCCACGTCGGTTCGCCGTAGGCACCACCGTGGGTACGCCCGTAGCGACCACCGTGGGCGCCCCGCCGCTTCCAGCGGGCTCCGGCGGGTTTCCGCAGGTCAGGAGCCTTTTCCCGGTAGCCGGTGATCCCATTGACCGTTCGATCCAGCGCTTGTTTGCGGCGCTGAGGCGCCCGGCGGTTCGGACCGCGGGTGAGGTGTGTGGTTGGTCCGTGTTCGGGGCGAGGTCGGGCGGGACCAGCGGGCTTTCCACCAGGCGAGCCGGTCGGCGGAGTCCTGCGGGAGAAGCAGCTGCATGGCGATGGCAAGGAACGCCAGGACCGAGCTGAGCCCGACCAGCCACCACGGCGCGCCAGCGGTCGCGGACACGATGGTGCCCAGGCCCGGCAGCATGGACGCCGCGGCCGTCCGGCGGTGAGCCACGGTCTTCGGTCGGTTTGATCGTTGATCCATGGCTTCACGGTCGACCGTGGTCCGGTCTTGCGGAAGTGGAAAGCCTCCTGTTCCCGGGCACTGGCAATCTCTGCGTCGCGACGAGGTGGCACAATTCCCGGAACGGATGTCAACTGCCAAGCGGGGAACGGGTGGAAGGCCAAGCGAACAGCGGCGAGGACAGGAACAAGGCGACCACCAAGGCAGGTCGCGACTACGCGTCCGCACTGAGGGATGCTTTTGGCCAGTGCGTCAAAGCCGGTGGTGTCACGCAGGAGCAGTTAGCCAGAGCAGTGAGGTACGCACCGGCGACGGTCTCGCGCTACCTGTCCGGCCAGAGAACCGCCCCGCAGCAGTTCCTGGACGGCTTCCTGGACTTCCTGAGCGCTCATGGCACTCCGATCGACAAGACACGCCGAGAGGACCTGCACGACCTGCGCCGCGCGGCCCAGGCGGCGGGCTCCGCCTCCGAGCAGGTCCTCGTCTTGCAGGAGTTTCTGGAGCAGGCGAGGTCCAAGGTCAGGGAACTGGAGTCCCTCCTCCGGGACGAACGGGTGGGACACACTGAGGAACGCCGCGCGGCAGCCGCCGACCTGCAGACCAGGATCACCGCCCACCAAGCCGAGGCCGAGCGGCTGTACCAGCTCCTGGAGCGCGAGCGGACCGAACGTGCCAACGAGCGGCACGCCGCGGCCGCCGAAACCCAGGTCCTCACCGCCAGCATCGAGCGCTCCGAGGCCACCCGAACCGCCCTGGAGAAGCAGCTGGCCGAGCAGCGCGGCCAGCTCGATGCCGCCGCCACGCTCGCGCGCGGGCTGCACACCGACCTCGAGCACGCCGACAGACGCGCCACCACCGCCGAAACCCAGCTCGCCACCGTACGGCGGGAACTGCGCACGCTTCGCCACCAGGTCGAGCAGCTCCAGGCCGAACCGACACCCGCCGACGTCGTTCCCGACCCGGAAATGCCGGCGACCGCGCAGGCCCGAGTCCACTCTTCGCATCAGCGCCACGCCGGCGCAGGCCAGCAGACCACCCGCCCCGTGCCCCCGCGCGGGCGCGCACGAGGCGGCCCCGGCCCTTTCCGCAAGCCCCGGCGCCCATTCGTCTCCGATACCCCGCAGCGGATGGGACGGGCCGCGGAGACGGTCATGGGGGTGCTCGCCGCCACGGCCATAGCCGCACAGCTCGGCATATACCGGGGGGCGGCAATCCAGTGGGACTCAACCCACTCCCTGCCAGCCCACGTCGGACAGGCAGCGCTTGTCATATTTCTCCTGGGCGTCTTCATAGCTCCGCTCCTCATCCTCCTGACCGAAGCGGCCCTCGCTCCCCCCACATGGGAGGACAACGAATGGGATCCGTTCGGGGACTACTTCTTCATCCGACCGAAGCCGGCAAGCGCGGGTGAGCGACTGCGCCTATGGCTCACCTTGTTCGTCACGAGATCACTCACCAGGGGCCCCACCCCGAGCCGCGTCTTCAACACCATCAAAGCGGCCGGTGTCGCGGCCGTCCCGACGGGCGTCCTCTGGGGCGAACTCAGCCGCAACGCGGGACAGCTGATCACCCGCTTCACTTCCCTGGCCCCTTGGATCATCCTCGGCATCTCCGTCCTCGCCCTTCTGCGCTGGATCGCCGGGTCCATCCGTTACTGGTAACCCGGCATCTGCCACTTCTGCCCGCTGAAGGCAGTCCGCGCGTTCCAGGGCATGGTCGCAGCGTTCCCCGTAGGCACCACCGCAGGTAGCACCGAGGGCACCACCGCAGGCGGCACCGTGGGTACCACCGTAGGTACCACGCCGCTCCCGCCCGCGTCCGCGCGTTTCCGCAGCTCAGCGGCCGTTTTCGGACGGCCGATAAATCCGACAACCCCTTCTGTCCGTTCCTTCCCCCGGCTTGCTGGTAGGTGGAGGGGCGGTGGTGGGTGACGGTCCGGCCGGCAGGGGCCTTTGCCCTGCGGGGCCGTGATGGTTGGTGAGCGTCCGGCGAACGCCGGACGCCCCCCGGGCCCCGTCGGGCCGGACCGGCGGCGATCCTCCCCGGCCCGGTTGGACTGTCGACGCCGACCGGATCCGGCACCGCCCCCCTCGGCCCGACCGATGCCCCACGGGCGGCCCCTGGCAGCGGCTCCCCGGACCTGACGCACCGTCCGGCCCCGGGAGTGCGGCCCGGCGTCCGTGCGGTCCGGGAACGGCCCTTCCCGGGCCTCTCGATGCGTCCTGATGCAGGTCCTGATGTGGCTCCTGCTGTGACTCCTGATGTGGCTCCTGATGCGAGCACCCCCGCCCCGGGCGCGGGGTGGCATCTGTGCAGCTCAGCGGGCCAACCGAGGTGGGCGGTAATTCCGACAACCCTCTCTCTGCGCGCCCCTGTCCTCCTGGTGGTGGGGGTGGGGTGGTGGTGCGTCGTCGGGTCGGGGTGGCCTGCGGCGCTGGCTGGCGGGCCCTGCCCGGCGGCCTGGCGGCCTTGGTGGTCCCCGGCTGGGCTGCCGGGGACGGCCCGGTGTTCGGCGGGGTGGTGCGTCGTTGAACCCGGGCATCGCCGGCCGCCGGCTCATCGAGACCGCCCTGCGGATAGACCAGCTCGCGCATAGCGAAGCCCCGATCGACCATGTCCTCGCGGACGGTATGGCGGAGATCCTCGCCCCCGCGTCACTGCCGGCGCCGGCGCTCCACCGAGTGCACGCTCACCCGCAGCGCCGCCGCGACGTCCGTGTTCCTGTCCACGTCTCGAAGCGTTCCATGGCCCGCCGCCGAACCCGCTCCCGCGCGACTCTCTCCGCGTCGGTCAAACCGCCGCCCTGCGCATACCTCGCAGCACACCCCCTGCCGGGTGACATCGGAGCGTCCCGGTTCATTTCATCGGCTGATACGACATAGATCACTGTGTTCCGGTGTCACTCACTGGAACGACACTCGCGATCTACCCGAAGGAGCCCCGTTGCGACTGAGCATCTCTCGTAGAGCCCCCATTCACATGGGACTCACCCTCGTTGCTTTTGGCGTCATTACGCCACCCGCTACCGCACAAGCGGCCGCCTCGGACACGGACGTACTCGGCGTGTCGCAGTCGGCTACGGGGCCCCTCAACCCGGCGCTCGGCATGCCCTCCGCCGAGGCAAGCAGAACCGATCGTGCCACCACCCAGGGGCCGATCGTGAACGTGCCCAGCTGCAGCGAAAGCGACCTGCAAGCCGCGATCGGCGCTGTCGCCGCGGTGGGCGGCACGGTCAACCTCAAACCGGGTTGCACCTACACCCTCACTGACGCCGCACCGCCGAACGACGACAACGGACTGCCGGTCATCACAAGCACCGTTACGATCAACGGAAACGGCGACACCATCACCCGAGCGGCAAGCGCGGCCAATTTCCGCTTCTTCCAAGTCAACGGCTCCAACGGGAACCTCACTCTCAACAGCTTGACCCTCAGCAACGGTCACGCGTCCAGCAGCCTCGGCAACGGCCGGGGCGGTGCCATCTGGCTCAGCGGCAGCGGGCCCGAACTGATGCTGAACAACACCATCCTCACCACCAACACCGCCGACACCTTCGGCGGGGCCGTCGACAACGACAACGGCACGTTGACCGTCAACGGGAGCGTGCTCCGCAACAACACCGCGGCGGCCGGCGGGGCCCTTTTCGTCAGCCCGTTCGGAGGTTCCGGCACGGCGTCCGTCAGCACAAGCACGATCATCGGCAACCACGCAAGAACCCTGGCCGGCGGGATCGCCGCCGCGGTCGGCACGACGGTGACGCTATCCAGCAGCGTAGTCTCCGGCAACGACGTCACCGGTAGCAATGCGCTGGGCGGCGGCATCGCGCAAGCCGGCACCATCACGCTGCAGACAAGCACGGTCACCGGCAACACCGCCACTGGTACCAATGCGCAGGGCGGCGGCATCTACAACCTGACCGGCACGGTGCGGCTCACCGACAGCCCGGTCACCGGCAACACCACCAACGGTACGAACTCCCGCGGTGGCGGCATCGTCAACACGGCCTCCGGCAACACGACTCTCACCCGTAGCCCGGTGACCAAGAACCAGGCGCTGGGAACGGGTGCAGACGCCGGCGGCATCTTCAGGGCCAGCGGCACGGTGACACTGAACGTCAGCCCCGTCGTCCTCAACCAGCCCAACAACTGCGGTAACCCCAGCACCGTACCCGGCTGCTCCTAAAGGCTTGCAGAGGAACAACATGTTGCTTCACGGTCTTGGGCTCGTTGATGTGGTAGGCGTATCTCCGAGCCGATCCGTGACCAACTCGCCTTGAAGTTCGAGGTGTTGTTCCCGCACCTGGATGAGCGGCAACGGCGTCTGCTGATGGGCGCTGAAGCCAGGATGCTGGGCCACGGCGGTGTCCGGGCCGTCGCACGGGCGGCTCGGGCCCGCCTGCCCTGATGCACCGACCGGGGACCACGGCGACCCCGGGCAGGACCCGGCCGCGTCAGCCGGATGCCCCTGGGACGAGCCGCCGTCCGTGACCAAGGCGACCACCCCGCGTTGAACGCCGGCAGCAGCAAACCCCCGGGGGCGGCCCGCTCGGAACGGAGGACATCACGGCAGTGATCATCAGAGGTTCGAAAGAACCGCGGGACGTCGTCGTCTCCCCAGACCTGCTGTGGGACCCGGAACTCAGTCCGATGGCGAAGATCGCAATCCTCACCACGGAGTCGTCAGGCGGCACCGACCGGAGCGTCCCCCACGTCCGGGAAGTGCTGCGCCTCGACAACGATGCCTTCGGCGAGGTCATTGATGAACTCGCCCGGGCCCGGATGTTCATGAGAGTCCACCACCGCGGCCAGCCCCAACCGACCCTTCTCATCGCTACTGAACCCATGGATCGGGCCGAGGAGTGCACGCCCTGCGAGGGCTGCGACCTGTGCGGCTGCCCCTACTGGGAGCGGCCGACTGGACTGTGCCGCCGCTGTACCTCGATTCGAACGGCCAGGGCGGCGGCTGAGGGGGACATCCAACGGTGGCGGGCCGATGTGAGGCTGCGGCGCGGGACAGGGTCACTGCGGCGAGCAGCCGGTCAACGCGGTCCGGGGCGCGGCGGCGGACCGGACCGTCGAACCAGGTGGCGATCAGCCCAGCCGGCGCAGCGCCCCGTGCAGCCGACGGGCGTCGCGCAGCCGCTGCTCGTACGTGGCGCCGAGCGCCAGCAGCAGGACCCCGGCCGCGGCCAGCGGCACCCAGCGGGGGAGCAGACCGAGCACCTGCACCACCGTGGGGGCGAGTTCGTGCCCCGCCACCAGCACCAGCACCCCACCGCCCAGCACCAGCGGGCACTGCAGCCGCAGCCGCACCCCCAGCACCGTCACCACCAGCGCCGCGACGCCAAGCAGCAGCGGCCGCAGCCAGTACCCGTCCAGGAACAGCGCCCACAGGCTGGGCAGTAGCCCGACCGCCAGCCCCGGACCGTACACCGGCCAGGAGCCGAGGCCCTCCTCCGCGAACCGCCCGCGCCGCAGATGGCCGAAGACCAGGGCGGCCACCGCCAGGCTCAGGCTGTACGCCTCGGGTGCGTGGACGTCCGCCAGCGCCAACCAGAGCCAGGAGGCCGCGATCAGCAGCGCGACCCCGACCGCCGGGGCGCTGCGCCGCCGGTCCGCCCGCAGGCCGACACCGAGCGCGGCGGCCCCGGTCACCGCCAGCTCGAAGCAGAGCCGCCCCGGCACGTCCGCGCTCAGCAGCAGCACGAGCGCCGCCATGCCGTAGCCCGCGAACTCCACGGCGGCAGGGACGGCCGAGTCCGTACGCGCCGCGAGCCTCGCCGCCACCGGCGCGGTGGCGAGGGCGACCGCGAGCACCGCCAGCAGGTGATCCGGCCGCTCCAGACCCGTCGTGACGGCGACCGCCGCCGCCTCCCCGCCCAGCGCGGCCACCGCCAGCACGGCGGTGACGGCCGGTGCCGGACGCCCCCGGACGGTCAGTGCGACGGCGAGCCCCGCCGCCAGAGCCAGGACGACGATCGTGGATGGGCGGTCGGCGAGCGCCCACAGCAGCGCCAGCGTGCCCGAGAGGATCACGCCGGCGATCAGCGCCGGCCGTACCGGGAGGAACCAACCGCCTACCAGAGCCAGCGCGGTGACGAACCCGACCGCCATCACGGGCGACAGCCCGAACGCCACCGGCAGCAGCGCCAGCGCGAAGGACGCGACGGCCGACAAGGCCGCCTCCGCCCCGGCGGTCGCAGACCCCCTCAGCCCGAGGAGGCGTACCGCCACCCCGGCGGCCACCAGCAGCCACAGCGCGGTGAGCGCGGCGGCCGGGGTCGACTGGCTCCCCTGTACCGCCCGGGTGCCCTCCCAGGCCGCCTGCCAGTGCGCGGCGGGCTCGACCACCCCGGGGAACAGCTGCGCCAGGGAGGCCGCCGAGGTGACGAGCAGCACCGCGCCCGCCACCGTCAGCAGCCCGACCGGGATCACCCGGCCGTCGAGCGGGCGCCGCCGCAGCCGGGCGGCGCCCGCCACCGCGAGCAGCACCGCCGGGACGGCGAAGCCCACCGCGCCCCAGCCGCCCGGGAGCAGCGCGGCGAGCGTCCCGCCGCCCGCGGCCACCGCCGCCGCGCCCGCCGCCTGGGCGGCGATCCGGCGGCCGGTCAGGCCGAGCCCGAGAAAACCGTCCGGACGGGAGACCGCCAGGGCGACCAGCGCCAGCAGCCCCAGCGGCAGCCAGGCGCCGAGCGAGGCACCGACCCGGTCGTCACCCTCCACCGGCGACAGGCCGAGACCGGAATCCAACGAGACCTTCAGCGCGAACGCGCCGGCCAGCAGGGCCCAGGCGAGGCCGAACGCCCCGTAGAGGTTCACCACACCCTTCGGGAGCGGCCGGTCGGGCCGCGCCAGCCGGCCCAGCGCCAGCCGTCCGATCGCGTAGTCCAGGGCCACCGTCGCGGCCATCGCGGCGGCGGACCCCGTCAGGGAACCGAATCCGGCGGCGTGGACGGCCAGCAGGAGGGGCAGCCTGGCGAGCAGATAGCCCGCGAACACCGGCACCCCGATCCGCAGCCCCCACCCGTAAACCGTCGAGCCGACGGAGACCACGGCGGTGACGCCCGCCCAGTAGCCCGCCACGTTGGAGGTTCCCAGCCCGAGGTACTCCAGGCTGAACCCGTCCAGCAGGAGCAGCGCGACGCCGATGCCGGCGAAGGTCTCGGCCGTCGCGAACAGCCGGCGCCAACGCAGCACCAGCGGCGCGGCCAGCGCGGCGGCGGTGAGGCAGAACAGAACGGCGGCCCGGCCGGCGACACCCATCCGGCCCCAGCTGACCACCGTGAACACGAGGGCCGCGATGCTCACCAGCACGCCGCCGAGGACCAGCAGGGCGGTCTGCGCCGAACGCCCGGACACCTCGCCCGTTGCCCCGGTACGTGGGACAGGCTGCGGCCACGCGGGGGCGGGCGACGGCGCGTCCGGCAGGTCGCGCAGCGCCCGCAGCTCGGCGAGCAACTCCTCCCGCAGCCGCAGCAGCGTCACCCGCCTTTTCTCGACGGCGTCGAGCCCCTTCTCCACCTGCCACAGCCGCGCCGCGACCGGCCCGCTCAACGGCAGCCGGCAGGCGGGGCAGCGCGCGGGCCCGGTCGGAGGCAGCCCATCACCGCAGTCGGGGCACCCCAGTGAGGCGGCCGGCGGCTGGTGGGGCGGGGGCGGAGCACTGCTGATCATGTTTAGGAGTCTGACGGAGGCGGCCCGGTCCGCACATGAGTAGACGTACTCACATTCGAACGCCATCGACGTGGCCCGCGCGGATTCCACCCCGGCCCGGGCGGTGACTTGCTGAGGCCATGACAGAACCCGCGGGGGAGGCTGCCGTGTGCCCCGGTCGCCCTGCTCGACGTCGGCCGGCTTGCCTTCGGCGGAAACGTCATCGAGACCGGCACCGACTCCTACCGCCTCGCACCACCCGCGCCCGCCGAGCGGCAGGCCGTCGTCCGAGGATCGCAGCCAGGGGTCATCCCCGGTTCCGGTCGACAGGCGCCGAGGCAGCCCACCTCAAAGGTTCGATTCGCTTGAGCACGAGAGCTGACCGAACACATGGGCCACCCAGCTGTCGAGCTGGATGCCGAACTCCCGAGCTGAAGCGATGCCAGAGGCCGGAAGGGCGCCGGCGTCGTCCGTGCCGACGGCGTAGTCGACATCGGCCCAGCCGCCACGGAACAGCACCACCGACAGCTCAGCCTCCGCCGGGCCCGAGATGAGCACACCAACCGAGTCAGGATGGTTCACCATCGACCTGTCCGTCTCTAGCCGCTGAGGCCATGCCGCCGTTTCATCACGCCAGGTCACCCGACCCACCCTCAGCCCTGCAGCCCGCCACCCCGGCGCCCGATCAGCTACTTCTGCAGCCGCCTCATCGAGATCAATCACTCGTTCCATGGACGGATCATGTCCCGTACCCCGGTGCCCCCGGTGCCCGCGGCCTTGGTCGCTTCGGTCGCTGCCGCCCCCGGTGGCCGAGGTCGTCCCCGGCCACCTCGCCGACGCCCGGACGGCGAACTGGCCATCGCTTGGTCCGCCGGCCTTGTGCTCGCCGCCCGCTGCCTCGCCGCTGCGCCCCGGCTTTCGCTGGGGTGCTGTCGTTCTGGCCCTGGAGCCGATGTTGCGCCTCGATACGGCGCCCTGGGCCGCTCTGCTGGCCTCTCGTCCGGTCGCCGTCGGCGGTGTGGATGGTCGGCCACTGGTTCGACGGCCTTGTGCAGGTGGTGGTCCGGGTTAGAGGTGGTGGTTGGCCGGTCCCGGCAGCGATGGCTGGTCTCCCGCGCCGCGCGCTGGACGGCATTGGATCGACGACCGGGTGCGCGGAAATCCGGTTGACCCGGAGTGAAGGACGGGACCGTGATTTCCAGGGAACGAGCGGTCGATCTGGTCGAGGCCTTGCTGGAGCGGGAGCGGCCGACCGGGGCATGGGCGAGGCTGATCCCGGAGCTGGCCGTCTACCGCATCGCGGACGCGGTCAGGGCCGCCGGCGCCATGCAACACCTGCGCAAGCAGGCCCCGCGGACGAGCCTGCAGGAGACCAAGGCCCACCTGACGATCGTCAGGGACGGAGTGAACCGCCCGAGGAACTGGCGGGCCTGACCCGCAAGCCCGATCCCTGGCCTCCGGGCCCGATCGAGGGTTCTACTCGGTCCGCAGCGCGGTGGCGGTCCGGGAGCGCGCCGCCCAGCCGGCCGGCAGCAGTGCCCCGAGCAGGGCGATCGCGATCCCACCTGCCAGCAGCGGGAGCAGTATCCCGGCGGTGTAGACGTCGGTCACGCTCGACGGCAGGTTCCTGCCGATCGCACTCCCCATCTGGGTCAGCGTCACCTTCTCCACCGCCATCCCGATCGGGACCCCGATCAGCCCGGCGACCAGGCCGGTGAGACTCACCGAGGTCAGCACCATCGCGATGGTCTGCTTGGGCGTCATCCCGAGGGCCTTGAAGATCCCCAGGTCGTGGATCCGTTCCCGGGTGTCCTGCACCACGGTGTTCAGCACGCCGAGCGCGGCGACCGCGATCATCATCAGTGTGAGGGTGGCCACCAGGGCGACCATAGTGAGCACCGTGAGGTTCGCGTACGTGATGTTCGGGGTGGCCTCGGCGTGCAGCGGGGTCAGCGCTGGGGTGGCCGAGGCGGACCAGGCCGGGCCGCTGACGTTGTCGGCCAGCTTGACGTTGAACTGGGTGATGTACGGCGTCAGACCGGCGGCGGTGAACGTGGCCGAATCGGCCATCACGACCCCGCTGCTGCTGGCATCGAAGTCGATGCCGACGATCCGCAGCGGCAGTCGCTTGTTGTCCTGCGTCACGGTGACGGTGTCGCCGACCTGCATCCCGGCCGTCGAGGCCAGGTGGTCGTTGATCACGGCTTCGCCGGGGTTCTGGTACCAACGGCCGTGCAGCAGCCCCAGGTTGGTCCAGGACAGGTCGCCGGTGGTGGTGTCCACAATCGTATGGTCCCCCGTCGGTGCGCCGAACACGGTCGCGCCGCTGTCGCCCCAGCCGAACGCGGCCTTCGTGCCCGGGACCGAAGCGATCGCGGCGGCCACCTTGGTGGAGTCCAAGTGGGGGTTGGCAGGGCCGCCGCCGGGGGAGTGGAGGCCGGCGGGCGTGCCGGCGGGCACCACGAGCATCGACGCGGCCCTGAAACCGGCGGTATCCGTGTCCATGTACTTGGTGAAGGTGGTCTCCAGCCCGATTGCGAAGGTGACGCTGACCGCGCCGAACAGCACCGCGGCGCCGACCAGCGCGGCCCGGGCCGGCTTGGCGAACGGTTGGGCCAGTCCCAACGACATCGGCCGGGGCAGCGGCAGCCTGCTTGCCAGGCGCTGCGCGCCTTGGCCACGCTTGGCCTTCGGGGCACGGCCGACGACCAGGGTCTGCACCGCCGGCATCCGGCCGGCCCGAAGTGCCGGGATGAGCGCGGTGACACCGACGATGACCAAGGTGCCGATCGGCACGACGAGGCTGACCCACACCGGCAGGCTGGCGTCGGCGGCACCCAGATCCTTGCTGGCTTTGCCCAGGACCGGAACGGCCAACAGGTTGCCGAACAGCGTGCCGCCCACCACGCCGATCGCCGCCGGGATCAGGGCTTGCGCGGCGTAGGCGCGGGCCACCTGCCAGGGGGTGAAGCCGAGCGACTTCAGGATCCCGATGCGCCGGATTCCCGAGACCACCGCGCCGCTGACCACGATCGCGATGATCAGCACCGACAGGAACAGACCGAGGACGCCGAAGACGACCAGGAACGGCACGAAGGACTTCGCGCTGCCGACGGCCTGCTTCTCCGCGGCCAGGTAGGACTGTCCGCTCTCGACCGAGTCGGCCGGCGCGGCGGCGGCGATCGCCTGCTTGTCCGTGGCGAGGTCGGCCTCGGTCCCGGACTTGGCGAACCGGTAGAGCATCTGCTCGTCGGTCTTGGCGCCGGCGGCGGTCATCCGCGCGAAGCCGTCGCCGGTGAGGAAGCCGGTCGCGGTGTTGGTCAGCGAGTTCGCCAGGCCGACGACCTTGAACGAGGGCTTGCCCGGCAGCGAGTCGAACACCACGGAACCGCCTGCGCAGTGATGGTCCCATGAGGCCAGGACGATCTCGTTCGCGGTGGTCGGCCACCTACCATCGACCAGGGCCAGATGGTCCAGGCCGGAGGTGCCGGCCAGGTCGGGCCGGGTGGTGGCGATGACCGGCTGGTCGGCGCGACCGGCCATCGGCATGCCCGGGGCGATGTTCGCGGTGCAGTCCGTACCGAAGCTCGTGTTCAGGGCTGAGGTGACCGGGTACGGCCCGGACGCCTCGGTGACGCCGGCGGCGTGCGCGGTGGCGGCGGCCTGCGCGGCAGTGGCCTTCGAGCCGTCGAACTGGACCGACAGATGCGCGCCGTTGCGGGCCTTGAAGGCGTTCTCGAACGGAGTCTGCACGGCGGCCAGCAGACCGAGCGAGAGCACCGAGGAGGTGACGGCCGCGAACGTCGTCAGGGCCATCACGAGGGACTGCACACGACGCCGGCCGACGCCGGAGCGCACGACCTTGCCCAGGGCGCTCATCGGCCCGCCGCCGGCAGCAGACGGGCCACGGCCCGGAAGGAAACCGCGTACAGGCGCTGGGACGGCAGCGCTGGGAGCCGCGTCATCGGACCGCTCCCGTCGAGCTGTTGGAGGTGGCGCCGCCGGCCGTGTTGACCACGTCCCGGGCCACGGCACCGTCCACCAGCTCGATCGTGCGTCGCGCGGTGTTCGCGGCCAGTTGGATGTCGTGGGTCACCAGCAGGATGGTCTGGCCGTCGGCGTTCAGCTCCAGCAGCAGCCGGCGCACGTCCTCGGCCGAGCGCGAGTCCAGCGCGCCGGTCGGCTCATCGGCCAGCAGCAGCGCCGGGTCGTTCATCAGGGCCCTGGCCACCGCAACCCGCTGCCGTTGCCCGCCGGACAGCCGCTGCGGGTAGGCCTTGGCGTGCCGGTCGATGCCCAGCGAGCCGAGCAGGTCGACGGCCCGCCGCTTCGCTTCGCCCTTGCCCATCCCGGCCAGCTGTGCCGGAACCATGACGTTGTCCAACACGGTCAGGTCGTCCAGCAGGTTGAAGAACTGGAAGACCATGCCGATGGAGGCCCGGCGGTACTTCGCCGAATCGGCCTCGCCGAGCTGGTCGACGCGGATGCCGTCGACGGTCACGGTGCCGCTGGAAGGCTTGTCCAGACCCGCGATCAGGTTCAGCAGCGTGGACTTGCCGCTGCCGGAGTGGCCGAGGATCGCCACGCACTCACCATCCGCCACGGACAAGGTCACCCCGGCCAGCGCGGGCGGGCCGTCGTCGTACTTCTTCGTCGCGTCGTGAAGCTCGATCATCGGTGCGTTCGTCATGGCCACGAACCTAGGAACGGACCGTGATCCACCGCGTCGGCCGACGGATGTCACCTCTCTCCCCGGCCGTCGGCCCGGGGGTGTACCCCGCGTACATCCCCGGGGCGACGCGCAGAGCCGATGCCAGTCCATACGATCTCCGCATGGAAGAGCTGCTCCAGCGTTTCTCGACATCGAAACCCGTGACCTGGCTGACGGCGCAGGCCGTGGTGCTGGCCGCCGCCTGCTTCTACGCGCTGATGCTCTTCTGGACGATGCCGCTCGGTCCGATCCCGCACCACGGCGGCCCGTTCCTGCTCCCCGACCTCAGGCCCGACCAGAGGATCGGTCTCTGCCTCGTGCTCGCCCTTCCGATCCTGCTGGTGCGCCGTCTACCCGCGGCGGTCTTCGCGGCGGTCCTGGGCGAAGAAGCCCTCGGCGACCTCATCGGCGCGCGGCCCTGGATCGTGCTCCCCCTGCTCCCGGTCCTGGGTGGGTACCTCGCCGCCCGGCGGCCGAAGGCTGCCGCCGTCGCCTCCGTCGCGGCCGTCGCGACCGCGTTCGTCGAACGCACCCTCGTCCACCCCGGGGAATCCGTCGGCGAGGCGGCCCGGGGGGCCGGGCAGCTCGCGTTCGTGTTCGCGGTCGCATGGGTCTTCGGCGGGGTGTACCGCAAACGCCGTGAATACCTCGACGCCCTGCGCGAGCAGACCGAGGCCCGCGCCGTCATGGCCGAGCGGCTGCGGATCGCCCGCGAGCTGCACGACAGCGTCGCGCACAGCATCGGGATCATCACGGTGCTGTCGGGAGCGGCGGCGCGGGTCGTGGAGACCAAGCCCGAGCAGACGCGGCAGGCGCTGACCGGCATCGAGACCACCAGCCGGGAGACGCTGCTCGGGCTGCAGCGCATGCTCGGGGCGCTGCGCCGCGCCGAGCCGGACGACGCCATGCCGCGGGCCGCTCCGCTGGCGCCGGGCGGCAGCCTGGCCGATATCCCGCGGCTCGCCGAACGCACGGCCGACGCCGGGGTGCGGGTCCACGTGACCTGGCGGGGCGAGCAGCGTCCGCTGCCGCCGGAGATCGAGCTGTCGGCGTTCCGGATCGTCCAGGAGTCGGTGACGAACGTGGTGCGGCATTCCGGTGCGCGGACGTGCCGGGTCGCGGTCGGTTACGAGCCGACCGGAGTGACGATCGAGGTGGTGGACGACGGGGACGACGGTCCAGGCGGGCCGAGCCGGGCGAGGCTCTCGGCGGCGGCCGGCGGGAGCGGCTTCGGCCTGCTCGGCATGCGCGAGCGGGTGTCGCTACTGTCCGGCCAGTTCAGCGCGAGCCGGCGTCCGGAGGGCGGGTTCCGGGTGACGGCGAGGCTCCCGGCATGAGCGTGCGGGTGCTGCTGGTCGACGACCAGCCGCTGATGCTGGTCGGGCTCGGGATCCTGATCGGCGACACCGACGACCTGGAGGTGGTCGGCGAGGCCGGCGACGGCCGCGAGGCGGTGCGCCTGGTGCGTGAGCTGCGGCCGGACGTCGTGGTGATGGACATCCGGATGCCGGGCATGGACGGGATCGAGGCGACCCGTCAGGCGACCGCCGAGCCGGACCCGCCCAAGGTGCTGGTGCTGACGACCTTCGACGACGACGAGTACGTCTACGGCGCACTGCGCGCCGGGGCCAGCGGATTCCTGCTCAAGAGCATGGCCCTGGACGCGATCCTGGACGCGATCCGCGTGGTAGCGGCCGGCGACGCGTTGATCGCGCCGAGCGTGACCCGACGGCTGATCGCGGACTTCGCCGGAACCTCCGCCCCCGCGGCCCCCGAACCGGACGCCGAGCCCGCCGCGGACTCAAGTCTCATCGCGGGGATCACCGACCGGGAGCGCGAGGTGCTGGCACTGGTCGGACAGGGACTGTCGAACGCTGAGATAGCCGAGCGGTTGGTGATCAGCGCAGCGACCGCGAAGACACATGTCGCGCGTCTGTTCGCCAAGCTCGGAGCTCGGGACCGCGTCCACCTGGCGATCATCGCCTTCGAGACCGGACTCGTGCCGCGTAGACGGTAGGGCAGGGGGAGAGGGACGATCGAGACTGCGAGTTCGTCGCGTTCCAGACACGCCAGCACACCCACCTGGGTGAAGTGCTGCGGGGCGGACAACGGACAAAACTGAGAGACCCCCATGACTTCACCGCCCGTCCGCGTTGCCGGCTGCCTGAGATCGCAGATTGGGTCACGTGGTACAGCGGGCTGGAAGCATTCGTCGACCCGGCGGAGGACCGGGCGTACTGGACCACCCGTGGGCCGGTGCTCGTGACCAGCACCAACCACGCCGGTGACTGGGGCGCCACCCTCGCCACCGCCAGCCGTGCGATCGGCCTCGACCGCGCGGGCGTTCTCGTCGCGGCCTGATCCCCAGCACAGTGAAGGGCCCGTCTCTCCCCGGTGTCGAAGCCGGAGGGAGACGGGCCCTTCTGCGCTTTCGGGGGAGGTCAGAATTTCTTACCTCCCGAATGCCGTCGACCTGCGAAACCGAGCTGCGCGCCAGCCGCTCGCAGGGCACCGCGCACACCACCGCGGCCAAGTCGGCCGAGGGCGAGGCCGCCGAGGCCGGGGGAGAGGGGGAAATGCAGCCGGCCCCCATCGAGTCGCCGATCGAGTGGCTGAAGATCAATGCCCGGCACCACGCGGCGCAGATTCTGCAGACCGTGAAGCTGCGGGCGTTCAACCCGCGTGCGGTCGAGTGGCAGCGGATGCACGCCGTTGCCGCCGCGTTCCATCACCAGCACGGCCACCTGGCGATCCCCGCCACCGAGAAGCTGGACGACTACGCGGTCGGCGCGTGGATGCGCCGCCAGCGGCGGTGGAGGTCGGCCGGTCGGTCCGGTTCGGGGTTCGCGTAGCGGCACCACCGACGGCCCCTGACGGGGCACCACCGCTCCCTGACGTGCTGTCCGGCCCGGGAACGCGGGGTGGCCTCGCGCGGCCCGGGAGCGGCCCGTGCCGGGCCTCCTGGCCACGGGGTGCCCGTGGCCTGATGGGCACAACTCAGCCTGGTCGGATGCCCTGCCCGTCGGCAGCTGCGCCAAGGATGGTGAAGCCGCCCATGACGGCGTATGTGTCGTCGCGGACGGCCCGGACTCCGGGGTGAAGGCCACCTGCGGTGCCCCGGTCAGTGCGGGCCGGGCCACAGCGCGGAGGCGTCGTCGCGGTGCTCGTCCGGCAGCCGGACCGGCCTGACGGGCACCGTGTGCGTCGCGCCGCCGCAGGTGACGGTCCACCGGCAGCTGCTGCCGGTGTAGCTCAGGGCGACCAGCACGAAGGCGTCGTCCGCGTAGAGTTCGACGTACTCACCGACCGTCAGGATGCGCAACCGCCTCGGTTCGTCGGGAAGTTCGGTGGACGCGAGGACCGCGTCACCAGGCCCCTGGACCCCGAGCCGGCCGTCCGCCCACCGGACGGTCAGCGCCGGGGCGCCGTCAACGCCCGTCCGCAGCACGACCTCGGTCGGCCCGGCGACCGCCACGTCCCCCACCGCGTGCAGCACCGCCTGCTCACCCGGCTCCTCCAGCCAGCTGTCCAGTCCGGGCCACCATGTCAACCGCGGCGCCCCGTCGTCCGCCCGGGTCAGGGCTTTCGGCTGGGCGAGCATGCCCCGGCAGGCGGCGCCGGAGTCCTGGAGCCCGACCCGGCGAGGCACAGTGTGCAGCACGACCCGGGCGCCGTCCGGCGCTGTGACGACCCGGGGCGCGTACGCCAAGGGCGGCCCGAGCGGACCGCGTCGTACCCACGGGCCGTCCAGGTGCGGCGCGGTCCAGGCTTCGATGTGGCGGGTGGCGCCGATGGAGCCGAGCAGCAGCCAGCCATCTTCCAGCCGTTCCAGGACCGGGCACTCCAACTCGTCGACGTCACCGGGCGACAGCAGGGGCGGGTGCACCTGCCAGTGTTCGAGGTCGTCGGAGGTGGCCAGTCCGACGCAGCCGCCGCGTTCGAACGGCAGGGCGGCGTCGCTGGCACAGACCACCATGACCCAGCCGGTGCCGTCGTCGTCGCGCACCACGAACGGGTCGCGCCAGGCCATGCCTTCGCCGGTCCGGTACCAGCGCGGATCGGCACGGACCACCGGTTCGGTGCCGTGCCGCCGCCAGCCGGTGCCGTCCGCCCGGTCCGAACGCGCCAGGCCGACCGACTGCAACGGGCCGCCGGAGGGCAGGGTAGTCACGCCGGTGTAGAACATGGCCGTGCCGTTCCCGTGCGGGATCGGGTGCATGGTCCACACCGCGTGCTCGTCGAAGCGGCCGGGCAGCCCCACTCCGAAGGCGCCGCCCTGCGGCCGCCAGTGCACGAGGTCGGGGGAGGTGGCCCTGCCGTAGGAGGTCTCCGCCTTGATGGCGTCGAACGGGTCCGTCCACGGCCCCTGCAGGTGGAGGACGGTGTAGCCATCGTCCCCGGGGAGGACCGCGAAGTCGTTGAGGCATAGGCCGGGAGGTGCGTAGCGCAAGGACAGCTCCTGTCGTGCCGGCGGAACAAACGTGTGCGTCAGGGCGTGCTCCGTCTCCCCGCCCCTGGCGAAGTCGCCTTAGTACAACGGAACGCAAACGCTTGCGCAAGTGCGTTGGGCGGCTTACGGTTCGGTGACCCGGTCCCGGTCGACAGCCGAGAGGAGCCGCAACGTGGCGGCCAGCATTATCGATGTGGCGCAGGCGGTTGGCGTCTCCCCCTCTACCGTCTCCCGCGCGCTGCGCGGACGGGACGGGGTATCCGACGAACTGCGCGTCAGGATCATTGCTGTGGCTGCGGACCTCGGCTACACGGCCTCGCGCAACGCATCGAGCCTGGCCAGCGGCCGTACGTGCAGCATCGGCGTCCTGGCGCCGTACGTCGGCCGGTGGTTCTTCGGCACCGTCGTGGACGCCGCCGAGCGGGTGTTCAGCGCCGCCGGGTATGACCTGCTGCTGTACAACCTCGGCTCAGTGGACAGCCGCAAGCGGTTCTTCGCCGAGCTGCCCGTCCGCAAGCGGGTGGACGCGATTCTCTCGCTGCTCATCCCGACCGAGGACGAGGCCGAGCGCCTTCGGTCCCTCGGTATCCCGCTGGCGATCACCGTCGGTGGCCCTCGACCGGGCTTCACCACCGTGGGCATCGACGACCGGGCCGGCGCCGAACTCGCCACCCGCCATCTCGTCAACCTCGGCCACCGCCGAATCGGTCGGATCGGCACCCAGCCCTCCGCTCCGCTGTACTGGACCACCCCCGACCTGCGCCGCCGCGGATACCTCGACGTGCTCGTCGACGCAGGCATCCCGCACGACCCGGACCTGGAGGCGGACGGGGAGTACACCGTCGAGGGCGGCGAACGCGCCATGACCCGGCTCCTCACCGCCGTTCGGCCGCCGACCGCCGTGTTCGCTGAATCCGACGAGATGGCCATGGGCGCGCTGCGCGCCCTGCGGGCGCACCGGCTGCGCGTCCCGGAGGACATCGCCATCGTCGGCTTTGACGACCACGAACTCGCCGACGTAGTCGGGCTGACTACCGTCGCCCAGCCCGTCGCTGAGCACGGCACCCAGGCCGCCAGCCTCCTGCTCCGCCTCCTGCGGGACGACACCGACGTCCCGGATCACGTCGAACTGCCCACCCACCTGATCGTCCGCAACTCCACGGCTCCCCACCGCGGTTCCCTTCACGGAGGCATCGAATGACCGACAGACGCCACATCCGTCTGGGCCTGCTACTCGCCCTACCAGCCGTCTTCCTGACCGCCTGTGGCGGCACGGGCAGCACGGCCACCACCTCGGCCGGCGACGGCACCGGCACCATCACCATCTGGGCGCACCAGGGCCAGGACAGCGAGAACACCGTGCTGCAGAACGCGGTCAACTCCTTCAACGGCTCACAGAGCGCCATCAAGGCCACGCTTAAGTTCGTCCCGGAGAAGGACTACACCAAGACGCTGACCGCCACCAGCGCCTCTGCCCTCCCGGACATCGTGGAGTTCGACGGTCCGATGATGTCGAGCTTCGTCTACAACAAGAAGCTCAGCCCCATCTCCGACTACGTTTTGCCCGCGACCGTCGCCAACGCCACCGCCGCCGTCAAGGCCCAGGGAACCCTGGATGGGAAGCTCTACGGCCTTGGCATGTACGACTCCGGCCTCGGCATCTACGCCAACAAGAAGCTGCTGGACGCGGCCGGGGTCAAGTACCCCACCAGCGTGCTCGATGACTGGACCGCCGCCGACTTCACCGCCGCGGTGCAGAAACTCGCGGCCGCCAATCCCAGCCACAAAGCGCTCGACCTCAAGGAGGACTACGGCCTGGCCACCGAGTGGGGCACCTACGGCATGTCCCCGATCGTCTGGTCCGCCGGTGGTGCCCTGGTCAAGCAGGGCAAGGCGGCCGGCGCCATCGACAGCCCGGCCGTGGTGGACGCCTTCCGGACCTTCCAGTCCTGGAAGCCGTACGTGGACGCCGACACCGACGGAAACGCCTTTGTCAACGGCCGCGTCGCGCTCAGCTGGGTCGGCCACTGGGCCTACCCCGCTTACAGCAAGGCCCTCGGCTCCGACCTGACGGTGCTGCCGCTCCCGGACTTCGGCAATGGCGCCAAGACCGGCCAGGGCTCCTGGGCCTGGGGCATCAGCTCCGGCTCCCAGCACGCCAAGGCGGCCGGCAAGTTTCTGGACTACCTGCTCGGCGACACCAACGTCACCGCCATGACCACCGCCGACGGCGCCGTCCCCGCCACCAAAACCGCGCTGGCGGCCAGCCCGCTGTACCGGACCGGCGGCCCGCTCCACCTGTTCGCCCAGGAACTCGCCGAACCCTGCGGTGACACCGACATCACCAAGTCCTGCGTCGCCGTCACCCGGCCCCTCACCGCCGGATACCCGGTCATCACCGCCCAGTTCAGCCAGGCGCTGAACGACATCTACGGCGGCGCCGACCCGCAGACCTCGCTCGCCAAGGCCGCCCGGGCGATCGATCAGGACTTCTCCGACAACGATGGATACTCGCTCACCAAGTGACCGCGGCCAGGTGGCCGGCCGGCCGCGCTCGCCGGCCCGTCGGCCACCCGCCGGGAACAGGACCCCGCCCATGTCCACCGCCGTCAGCCCCTCGCCCACCCCGGCGCCATCCGCAGCCGCCGCCCGGCCGACCACCCAGCGCCGCCGCAGCCGGGACTGGGTGCACGCCCTGCTGATGACCGCCCCCGCGCTGGCCGGACTGATAGCCTTCGTCGCCGTCCCGTTCGGCTACGCCGTCGTGCTCTCCCTCCACAAAGCCCGGCTCGGCTCCGACCGGCCACCGGCCTTCGTCGGCCTGGAGCAGTACCGCCGGATCCTCACCGACCCCGACCTGTCTGGCCGGTTCCTGCACGCCCTGCTCAACAACCTCACCTTCGCCTTGGCCGTGGTACCGCTACAGACCGGCCTCGCGCTCGCCCTCGCGGTGCTGCTCAACCGCAAGCTCCGGGCCATCGGGCTGTTCCGCGCGGTGTTCTTCCTGCCGGTGGTCTTCCCGATGGCCCTGGTGGCGGTGATCTGGCGGCTCATCCTTGCCCGTAGCGACCAGGGCATCCTCAACTCACTGCTTCACCAGCTGAGCTTCGGCCACTGGGGCTCCTTCGACTGGCTGGGCTCCCCGCTCACCGCGATGGCCTCCGTCGTCGTGCTCTCGGTGTGGCAGGGCGTCGGCTTCCAGATGGTCATCCTGCTGGCAGGGTTGCAGGCCATCCCGGACGAACGGTACGAGGCCGCGCAACTCGACCGGGCCTCCCGCTGGCAGCAGTTCCGGCACGTGACACTGCCCGGCATCCGCACCACCCTGATCTTCGTCGCCCTGCTCACCTCGGTGCTGTCCTTCCGGGTGTTCGACCAGGTCTACATCCTGGTCCGCGGCGGCGGGCTGAACGAGAACGCCACCCGGACCGTCATGTACGAAGCGGTCACCACGGCCTTCGACCAGAACAACATCGGCCGCGCCTCGGCCATCACGGTGGTCTTCTTCCTGATCGTCCTGGTGCTGACTCTGGTCCAGCGCCGAGTCGCCCGAGGGGACGACGCATGAACCGCACCATCCGGCGGATCGCCGACCATACCGTCCTCGGCCTGCTCGCCCTGGTCTTCGCCCTGCCCGTCCTCTATCTGGTGATCGGCAGTCTCAAGCCGTCCGACCAGGTACTCGCCGGCCTGTCCGGGTTCCTGCCCACCAACCTGTCCCTGCACAACTACGCCGCCGTCCTGCACAGCCTGTCCTCGGACAGCACCGGCCACTTCTGGCGGTTCATGGGTGTGTCGCTGCTTGTCGCCGCCACCGTGGTGGCCGGCGGCCTGGTAGTGAACTCGATGGCCGCCTACGCGCTGTCCCGGCTGGAGTGGGGCGGGCGGAAGCTGCTGTTCACCCTGGTCCTGCTATTGATGCTGATACCGTTCGAGTCGGTGGCCGTGCCGCTGTTCTACCTCTTCGACACGCAGCGGAACACGGTGTGGATCCAGGCCGCGCCGTTCATCGCCAACGCCTTCTCGGTCTACCAGTTCCACACCTTCTTCCAGGCCATCCCCCTCAGCATCGAGGAAGCGGCCCGGATCGACGGCGCCGGACCATGGCGAATCCTGTTCCGGATCATCTACCCCATGAGCAAACCGGCCTTCGCCTCGGTCGCGATCCTCACCTTCCTTACTCAATGGGGCTCGTTCCTTTGGCCGGTGCTCATGGTCGACGATCCCTCCGTACGGCCCTTGCCCCTGGAAATCAGTGTCTTTCAGGGCCAGCAGCCGCCGGACTGGGGGCAGATCCTGGCGTTCGGCGTGCTGCTCGTGCTCCCAGTGGTCGTCGTGTTCGCCTTCTTCCAGCGGTGGTTTGTCCAGGGCGTGGCCGGCTCGGCCGTCAAGGAATGAGAAGCGCGGCATGAGAGGAGAGGTCAGAAAGATGCCCCTGCGACCGATTACCGTCCTCGGGGAGTCTGCGGCCGACGCCTTCCCCGGCGACAGCACCCCCGACGGCGGCCTTGCCCTGCGGGTGCTGCCCGGCGGCGGCCCCGCGAACACCGCCGTCGCCCTCGCCAGGCTGGGCACCCCCACCCGGTTCCTCGGGCGGATCTCGACCGACCCGTTCGGCCAGCTGTTCCGCGCCCGCCTCGCCGCGTCCGGCGTCGATCTGACCGGCTGCGTCAACACCGCCGAGCCCAGCACGCTCGCCGTCGCCACGCTCGACGAACAGGCCCAGGCCACCTGGACCTTCTACGCCGAGGGCACCGCCGACTGGCAGTGGACCACCGACGAACTCACCGCCACCCGCACCACGGAAACAGCTTGCCTGCACACCGGCTCGCTCGCCCTGATCCGCGACCCCGGCGGCCAGCGGATCGAGCAGCACCTCGCCTGGGTCCGGGAACACGCCACCGTTTCCATCGACCCCAACGTCCGCCCGCTCCTTGTCCCGCCCGCCGACTACCGGGAACGCCTGGACCAGTGGTGCGCCCTCGCCGACATCCTGCGCCTCAGCGAGGAGGATCTCGCCATACTGCTGCCCGGAGCAAGCCCGGCCGACGCTTGCCACCGCTGGCACGAGGCCGGCGCGCGGCTGGTCGTGGTCACCCTCGGAGAACGCGGCGCGTACGCCTCCCTCGACGGTCACCCGGTCACCGTACCGGCGCCGCCCACCTCGGTAGTCGACACCGTCGGGGCCGGCGACTCGTTCACCGCCGGCCTGCTCCACCGGCTCAACCAACTCGACCTGCTCGGCAGTCGGCTGGACTCCCTGACGCAGAACGCCGTGGCCGACGCCTGCCGTTTCGCCGTCCGGGTCGCGGCCCTCACCTGCTCGGTCGTGGGTGCCAACCCGCCCTCGGCGGAAAGCCTACGGTGACTCACCAGGCTGCTATCGCGCCACCACCAGGTCCGCCACTGGACCGCCTGGCACCGGCACATCACCCTTGCCATGCTCGCGCTCGCCTTCCTCGCCGCCCTCGCAGCCGACGCGACACCGGCCAGGCCCGCCGACCACTACTACTGTCAGCTCTCGCTCGTGAAGGAATCAGTCCGACAGAACATCACGAACCGGACGTCATCTGACTACGCCGAAGCCCTGGGGTTTGTGTGACTTCGACGTCGAGGAGTTCGAGGAGGTGGAGTCGGACGCCGCGGGTGGTCTGCACTATCGGCCGGTCGGTGATGGTGCCGATGCACAGGGTGAGTTCGCCGAGGTGGTAGAGGATCATCCGGCCGGTGGGGCGGACGCGGCGGTTGTCCGGGTAGAGGCCGATCATGGTCTGCTCGGGGCCGAGTCCCCGTCTGACCTGTCGCTCGATCAGGCAGAACACAGACTTCTCCTGCAACGGGACCCCTGGTTCTTGATCATCTTGCTCGACACAAGTGATCTACCAGAGGTCCCGTTCCTCGTCATCAAGGACTTGACCAACCGCCGACCGGCCAAACGCAACGGTGTTCAGCTACCTCGGCTCGTTCACCACCCGTCGGTGAGCCGCAGCGGGCGTGAGAAGGAGGCGCCGCCGGTGTTCACCCACTCGTTGAGGACGCCGTTGCCGTCTTCGCGTGCGATGAGGTCGGCGTGGCCGGTGCCGTAGAAGTCTCCTGCGGTGGTCTGCGAGTACGGTCCCCAGCCGCCCGTGAGGAGGGTGCGCCGGCCGAAGGTGCCGTCTCCGTTGCCGGGCCACAGGTACAGGTTGCCCGTGGAGTCTTCGCGTGCGATGAGGTCGGCGTGGCCGGTGCCGCGGAAGTCTCCTGCGGTGGTCTGCGAGTACGGTCCCCAGCCGCCCGTGAGGAGGGTGCGCCGGCCGAAGGTGCCGTCTCCGTTGCCGGGCCACAGGTACAGGTTGCCCGTGGAGTCTTCGCGTGCGATGAGGTCGGCGTGGCCGGTGCCGCGGAAGTCTCCTGCGGTGGTCTGCGAGTACGGTCCCCAGCCGCCCGTGAGGAGGGTGCGCCGGCCGAAGGTGCCGTCTCCGTTGCCGGGCCACAGGTACAGGTTGCCCGTGGAGTCTTCACGTGCGATGAGGTCGGCGTGGCCGGTGCCGCGGAAGTCTCCTGCGGTGGTCTGCGAGAACGGACCCCAACCGTCGGTGAGGTCGACCGGAGCGGCGAAGCTCCCGGCGCCGTCGCCGGCCCACTCGTACAGGTGGCCGTCAGAGTCGTTGCGGGCGACGATGTCGCTGCTGCCCTTCCCGTGGAAGGCGCCGGCCGTGGTCTGGGAGAAGTTCAGGGTGAGCCTGGCCGATGTGAGCGGCGGCGCGATGACGTTGGCGAGGGCCTGGTTGCCGTTGCTGTTGAGGTGCAGGTGGTCGTCGCCGTGGTCGTAGTAGCCGGCGAACAGACTGCTCGGAGTCAGCGGGTCGCGGGTCGCCCGGTCGAAGTCGTAGAAGCCGTCGATGTCCTTGGTGGTGCGGATGTAGCTGTTCACGCACTGGCGGACCTGCTCCCCGGCCGTGGTGTAGCCGGTGTAGCCCTGGTAGGCGGGGATGGTGGCCGCGGTGAACCTCAGCCCGGCCGCATGCGAGCGGGCTGCCAGTTGCTGGATCGCCGACTCGATCGATGCGTCGGAGGCGCCGTCCATGGTGATGTCGTTGATGCCCTCGTAGAGCACGACGCTCTGCACACCGGCCTGTGAGAGCACGTCCCGGTCGAAGCGGTTGAGCGCGCTCTGCCCGTAGGGGGTTCGGCCGCCGGACCCGTCGTTGAGCAGCCGGTTGCCGGAGATGCCCTTGTTAACGATCCCCATCGGCGCCGGTTGGGCGGTCAGGACGCGCCCGTAGTCGTCGACCCAGCGGGTGTTGGAGTCCGGGGTGGTGTGGCCGCCGTCCACTTGGGAGTCGCCGAGGGCCACCACCGTGCCGCCGCCACTGGCGGCTGTGACGTCGAGTCCGCTGAGGTAGGCCCACTGGCCGAAGCGAGTGGGGAGGTTCGTGCCGTCCTGGTCCTGGGTGTGGTCGGCGCCGTCACCGGAGACAGAGGTGTAGGAGGTGGTGAGCGTATAGGCGTGGTACGGCGCGGTGGTGACCCCGTTGGGCAGCCAGAGGCTGACCAGCAGGTTCTGGTCGGCCGTGATCGGGAACGCGGCCGCGTCGCTGTAGACGTCGCCGCCCGGGGGGATGACGGTCTGCTGGGATCCGTTGAACATCAGGGTGACCGGCGTGGCGGCGGCCGTGGAGCCGCCTTGCTGGGCGGCGATGGTGACGTGCCCGATGGTCACAGGATCGGGGCTGAAGGTGTTCACCAGGTGGATGCGGGCGTTGCTTCCACCGATGCTGGTGTGGATCACCATGCGCAGGGTCTGCTGCCCGGTCACGCCCGAGGAGGCGGAGGTGCCGGCCGAGCCCATGGCGGTTCCCCAGCTCCCGGTCCACGGTGAGAGCGGCGGCCTGGGCGTGTCGGAGGCGGGCAGCGCGGCGGGTCCCGGCCCGCAACTGGTGGCGGCGTGCGCGTGGTTGGCCAGCGGCAGCGGTGCGAGCAGTGCGATGGCCAGGACTGATGCTGTCCCGAGCGACGTGCGGCCGCGCGGTTCGCGTGCACCGGTGGTCGAGCCCATGGGTTTCCTCTCGTCGATGGATGCGGACGCGGCGCGGCTGCCGCCCGGTGACGCCGGGCGGCAGCCGCCGAGTGGCTTACCAGCCGCCGGTGAGCGTGTAGGGCGCGGTGAACGTGCCGTCGCCGTTGCCGGCCCAGATCATGAGGTTGCCGGTGGCGTCGTCGCGGCCGATGAGGTCGACCTTGCCGTCTCCGTTGAAGTCGGCGGCCGCGGTCTGCGTGAAGTACCAGCCGTCGGTGAGCTTGTTGGGCGCGTTGAACGACCCGCCGCCGTCGTGGAGCCACAGCTCCAGGTTCCCGTTCGCGTCGCGGGCGAGGATGTCGGCCTTGCCGTCGTTGTTGAAGTCGGCGGCGCGGGTTCCGGTGAAGTTCCAGTCACCGGTCTGGACGTGTGGGGCGCCGAAGGTTCCGTCGCCGTTGCCCGGCCAGATGTAGAGGTTGTTGTCGGTGCCCTTGGCGATGAGGTCGACGTTGCCGTCTCCGTTGAAGTCGGCAGCCGCGGTCTGCGTGAAGTTCCAGCCGGTGGTGACCAGGTGCTTCGAGGTGAACGTCCCGTCGCCGTTCCCGTACCACATCCACAGGTTCCCGCTCGCGTCGCGGGCGATCAGGTCGGCCTTGCCGTCGTTGTTGAAGTCGCCGGCGGTCGTCTCGGTGAAGTCCCAGCCCCCGGTGAGCACCTTGGGCGCGTTGAAGCCGCCGCCCGCGTCATGGACCCACATCATGAGGTTGCCGTTGGAGTTGTCACGGGCGATGATGTCGGCCTTGCCGTCACCGGTGAAGTCCGCGGCCGTCGTCTGGGAGTAGTGTCGGGGGCCGTAGATCATGCGCCATTTTGTCTCGGGGCCGTTGAAGCCCGGCATACAGGCGACGGTGGAGTCACCGACGATCTTCAGGTAGCAGCCATTTGGGCTGGCGAAAACCGTCCAGGCGCCAGCCGCTGAGGTGTATTTCCAGCTCAGGGCGTAGGTGTTGTTGCCGCAATTGACGGACAGGGCGTCGCTGTACGAGTCCGTCGCCAGGCAGATGCCGCCGCCGGTGAGAGGGGCCCTGGCCGCGTCGATGAGCCAATTCTGGTTCCAGATCGAGAAGAACTGGTCGTCGCTGGTGCCGCAGTCGTGGGCTTCGAGCTGCTGCGGATTGTAGTCCGGGGATGCCTCGAGGCACAGGCCGGTCGCCTGGTTCTGGATCTCGAAGTAGGGGCCGGGATAGACGTAGGCGGAGGCCTGGCCGACAGAGAACGACAGGCTCGCCAACAGCAGGGCGATAACTGTGGCGGCGGCCCTGATCCGGCGAATTCGTAGTTTCTTGATTTTCAAGTGTTCCATCCTCTGAGCTATGACCGTCGCGAGAGCCAGTCCGAGGCAGTAGTGGCGGCCGGCCTCGACGCGAAGGTCGAGCGCCCTTCCCTGGGACGGCCTTGGGCGAGCGTCAGGCGGCGAGTCGTCCGGTCCCACACGACAGGTAGGCATGCGGCAGCCCGGATCGTGCGGCTCGGCCAACACCGGTTGCCGCGCAAGGACCTGGTCGTCGCGTGGTCTGGACAGAGACTGACAGGACCTACCAACAACCGCTTAACAACTCACCAACAACCAGCAACGGGCCGTCCCAGGCGGCAGAGCAACCATTCCGGTCCCGGTGCGCTCCGGCCGCGCCTCGCCGTGCCGCCCCCGTCCCTTCAGATATGACGGGCCACCGGGGCCTGCTTGATGATCGGCCCCGCCAGCCGGTCCCCGGCCGGCTCGATCGCTCATGCCCCCCTGCTGTGGGCGTTTTCGATGCTGGCGAGGACATCATGTGCGTCGCTGAGCCAGGCGGTCATGTGGTGACGGTCGGCGAGGTCGATGGCTTGGTGGACGCGGGTACGGGCGTCGTGCCACTCGGCGAATCGGGTGTGGGTACGGGCAGCGATGACCAAAGTGTCGGCGACGAGGGCGATGTCGCCGATCCGGTCGAGGGTGTCGAGGGCCTCGCGGAGTGCGGCGAAGGCTTCCTCACGTCGACCGAGCACGCCCAGCACATCGCCGAAGTTGGCCAACGTGATGGCAACGCTGGAAGCGTCGCCGTGGTCGCGCCACAGCGCGAGCGCCTCGCGATAGCGCGCACTCGCCTCCGCGTGCTGCCCGGCCACCCGCAGGGCGTCGGCCAGGGAGCTCACCAGGATCGCGGTCAGCCGCCCGCCGCCGCCGCTGCGCCGGTGCAAGTCGAGGGCCTCGCGCACGTGGGCGAGCGCCTGGTCGGCCTGGCCCTGGAATCCGTAGGCCAGCGAGAGGTTCGAGAGGACCGCGACCCTGCCCGCAGGTTCGTCGAAGAGCGTGAGGGCCGTCCGCAGGGCCTCGATGGACTTCTCCAGGCGCCTGGCCATCCCGTGGCAGGCCCCCAGGTTGCGCAGCACCCAGGCACGGCCCAGCCGGTCGTCGTGCTGCTCGGCGATGCGCAGCGCCTGCTTCAGGTACTCCTCCCACTGGCCGGTCCACCAGTTGTTGCGCATGTAGCCGAAGAGCCACACGGCCAGCCGCCAGGCCAGGTCGGGGCGCGGGCCGTTACCGGCCCGACCGATCACGTCTCCGATGTTCGCCAGTTCCTCACGGCACCAGGCCATCGCCTGCGCCTCGTCGGCGAAGACGGGCAGTGGGGCAGGCGGTTCCTCCTCCAGCCTCGGCGGCAACGGGCCGCCTTCGCGCATGCTCAGGCGCGCGCTCTCCAGCGCGAGCGCGTACCACACGCCAAGGCGCAGCCTGGCCGCCTCGCGTTCCTCGGCCGGCTCGGCCTCGTCGGCGCGTTCGGCGGCGTACTCGCCGAGCAGGTCGTGAAAGCGGTAACGCAGTGGGGCCGGGCTCTGCAGCAAGTGGGCGTCCACCAGGAGTTCCAGCAGCTCGCCCGCCTGGGTGGGAGAGCGGTGCAGCAGTGCTGCGGCGCAGGCAGGGGTGAACACCTGCTCGGGCCACAGGCCCAGCATCCGGAAGGCGCGCGCCGCCTCGCGCTCGGTGGCTTGCTCGCTGTCGCGCAGCGCGAGGTAGCTGGAGGCGAACGTCGCGCGCACCTCCCATCGCCCTGCGGTGAGCGCCGACAGACGCCCGGGCCCGCCCTCGCCGAGGCGGTCGGCCATGACGCCCAGCGGCCAGGCGGGGCGGGCGGCCAGGCGCGCCGCGACGATCCGCAGTGCCAACGGCAGCCCGGCACAGGCCGCCAGGATCCGCATCGCGCCGTCCAGGTCATGCTCCACGCGCTCGACCCCGCACGCCGCGGACAGCAGTGCACGCTGTTCCTCGATGTCCATGGGCGCCAGCGGGACGTGGTGGGCACCGGGCAGGTCGGGGAGGGCAGCGCGGCTGGTGACGATCACCGCGCTGGCGCCGGTGCCGGGCAGCAGCGGCAGGACCTGGTCGCTGTCACGGGCGTTGTCGAGGACGACAATCACGCGCTGGTCGGCCAGTGTGGTGCGCAGCAGGGCGGCGCGGTCGTCGGTGTCCTCGGGCAGTGGCTGCGCGCTCGCGCCGGCCCCGGCCGGGTGCAGGTCGGCCAGGAGGGTGGCGAGCACCTCGTGGGGCGGGCGCGGGGTTCCGGCGCCAAAGCCGCGCAGGTCGACATGGAGCTGCCCGTCGGGGAACTGGTCGCGCAGCAGGTGGGCGGCGCGCACTGCCAACGCGCTCTTGCCCACGCCACCCATGCCCGTCAGCGCCACCACCCGCGGGCCTGCGCCGTCTGCGGTCCGCTCCAGCAGCTGGCACACCTGCCGCAGCTCGCGCTGACGGCCCGTGAACAGCGCGGTGTCGGCCGGCAGCTGCACGGGAACCGGTATCGACCGCTGCCGCACCACCGCCTCCTGGGGCGTGGGTGTGGCCTCGGCGCGGCTGGCCGTAGCGGCTTGCGAGTCGTGGGCATCCCGTGCCACGACCACTGCCTGCGCGCCGGCGCGGACGGACTCGGGAGCCGTGGTGCGCAGTTCCAGCAGCACGGGGTCGGAGGTGAGCACCTGCAGGTGCACGCCGCGCAGCGCTGGACCGGGACCGACACCGAGCTCCTCGGAGAGCGCGCTCCGCACCGCCTCGAACGCCTCGAGTGCCTCGGCCTGGCGTCCGCTGCGGTACAGCGCGGTGACCAGCTGAACATGGAGTGCCTCGTGCAGCGGGTGGCGGGAGGCCCACCGGCTGAGCTCGGGTGTCACCTCGGCGTGCCGGCCCAGCTGCAGTTCGGCCTCGAAGTGCCATTCCAGCGCCTGCAGGTGGGTCTGGCACAGGTGTCTGACCTCCGACTCCAGGGAGTGCAGCTCCGGCAGGTCCGACAACGGCTGCCCTCGCCACAGGGACAGAGCCGCGCTCGTGTGGTGGCTCACGTCCTGCCAGTCATGCTGTGCGCGGGCGGCGCGGGCACGCGCGAGCAGCGCGGTGAACTCCTGGACGTCCAACTCGCCGTCGGCCACCCGCAGCAGCAGGCCGTACGGAGTGGACGACAGCCGCGAGGCGCCCTCGGCGCTCAGCACCCGCCGCAGCCGCCCCACGTGGTTGTGCAGCGAGGCAATCGCAGTGGCAGGCGGCTCCTCACCCCACATGGAGCTCTGAAGGCTACTCAGGGACACCGTCCGGTTGGCCTGGAACAGCAACGCAGCCATCAGAGCGCGGCGCTTCGGACCACCCAGCGGCAACCCACGATCACCCTCACGAGCCGAGAGCGGGCCCAACAGGCCGAACCACATGACTTCACATCCCCCCGTAACCATATGGTGACGGCCCTGGCGTTCGCCTCTCCGAGGCGAGGCCGAGGCCCAGCAAGCCAGCCGTCTTGATCGAAATTCTCACGGGTGGCATTCGGACCGCTTGCGCGGCGCGCCGCAACGCCTGGCTCTGGTAGAGCGGCACGCCCATCGGGCGACTGCCGTCCACTGTCCGTGACAAGCGGACGGACAGTCGGCTCTCGGGGCGCAGCATGCTGTCGAAACCGCTCACGGCGGCCATCCACCTCACCGATCCACCCCCCAGCGCCTCACCTGACCAGCCACAACGTGATTGGGCCCTCCGCCACCGCGAAGGGCCCAATCACGTTCCCGAAAAGCAATGTGGCCGGTCAAACCGCCATACTTGTCGGTTTGACCGGCCACATTGTGTCGGTTGACCGATGCAACACAGGGGGTGCAACACGACCTGTGTTGCACCCCCTGATCTGCGCTTTTCCTCCCCGGGTCCGGGATGCTCTGAGCGCCGGGGACGCGCAGGCCCGCGCGGGGCTGGCTGGCCGAGGACCGTCCGGGGATGTTCAGTGCGGTCGCCGGGCGAGCCGGCGTCTCATGACCATGCTCATCGACCACCGAACAATCGCTTCCGAGGTGTCGGTTCGGGCTTCGTAGTCGCGGACGGGGCGGCGTGAGCGCACCAGCCATCGTTGAAGGGCGGGCGGCGGGGTCTGGCAGTGGCGGCGTGCTCGCGTGATGAGGCGTTGGAGAGCGCGGAGGCGGGCGGCCGGGTGCGGGCGCAGGTGTCGACGCGGGCCGCGCGGATCGCCGACCTGGTCGCCTCCGCGAAGCCCGGCGAGCCGGTGACCGTGTACGCGACCTACGCGTCTTTGGAGCGGATCGTCCAGGCCCACCAGCTGCACGGCCTGCCCGCCTGGGACCTTGTGGTCGTCGACGAGGCGCACCGCACGGCCGGCTCGGACGGCAAGGCGTGGGCCGCCGTCCACGCCGACGACCAGGTACCCGCCGTCCGGCGGCTGTACTTCACCGCCACTCCGCGCATCGCGGACGACCGGCGGGCGAAGGACGGCCTGGCCGACCTCGGCGCCGGCGCCGACGGAGCCGACCGCGAGGGCGCGGAGCAGTTGCCCGTGCTGTGCTCGATGGACGACGAGACGATCTACGGCCCGACCGTCTACACCTGGACCCTGGGCCAGGGGATCGAGCACGGCTACCTCGCCGACTACCGCGTCCTGGTCCCCGTCGTCACCGACGAGGACCTGCGCGACCTGCTCAACCTGCCTGCCGTCGCCGACCTGCGCACCCAACGCACCAACGAGGACCTGCTGCGCCTGGCGTTGCAGGTCGCGGTGCTGCGCGCCGTCGCGGACCTGGACCTGCGCCGCGTGATCACGTTCCACTCGCGCGTGTCGGGGGCGCGGGAGTTCGCCGCGGACCTGCCTGCGGCGGCCGCGCTGCTGAAGGACGCGGAGCGGCCGGAGCGGATCTGGGCGAAGGCGGTGGCCGGCACCGACCGCCTCAAGGACCGGCGGGCGGCGTTCGCGGAGTTCAAGGCCCACACCGGCGACGACGGCGAAGAGTGTGGCATCCTCTGCAACTCCCGGCTCCTGACGGAGGGAATCGACGTCGCCGCGGTCGACGCGGTCTGCTTCGCCGACCCCAAGTCCTCAGTGATCGACATCGTCCAGGCCGTAGGCCGCGCGCTGCGCCAGTCCTACCGGCAGGGCAAGGTCTCCTGGGTCATCATCCCCGTCTACCTGCCCACCCCGGTGTTCGGCGACGACACCGCCGGCGCCGACCCGGCCGAGGTGAAGGACGCGGGCGAGGCAGTCAAGGCCGAGGCCGATACCGAGATCGAGGCCAGCTCGTTCCGGACGATCTGGCGCGTCCTGCGGGCCCTGGCCGCGCACGACGCCCGCGTCGTGGGCCATATCACCGAACTGCGCGCCCGCCGCGCCCAGCCCCAGCACGCCACGGCGCAGGCCTCCGAGGAAGGCGAGGCCGCCGAGGCCGGGCCGGGCGAGCAGCCGCCGGCGGTGGTGGAGTCGCCGATGGAGTGGCTGCGGATCGACGCCCGGCGCCACGCGGCGCGGATCCTCCAGACGGTGAAGCTGCGGGCGTTCATCCCGCGGGCGGCCGAGTGGCAGCGCATGCACGCCGTCGCCGCCGCCTTCCACCTGGAGCACGGCCACCTCGACCCCACCGACAAGACGGAGCAGGGCGAGCTGGTCTCCTGGCTTGACCGGCAGCGCTACCTGAACGGCCAAGGCCTGCTCGATGCCGCGCGTGTCTCGGAGCTGTACGCGCTGGGCATGATCTGGTCCAAGCACGCCAACGCCCGGGAACGCGGCTACGCCTACGCCCGTGCCTGGGCCGCCCACCACGGCCACCTGGCGATCCCCTCGACGGAGAAGCTGGACGGCTACGCGGTAGGGGCGTGGATGCGCCGCCAGCGCAAGGCCGAGGCCCTCGGTGCCGACCAGGCGGCGAAGCTGGACGCGCTGGACGAGCTGTGGCGCCTGGAGCCGGACTGGAACCGCTCCTACCGGCGCCTGCTCGCCTACCTCGCCGCCGGCGGCACCCTCGACGGGCCCGCCAACCGCACCGGCGGCGAGGCGGACCCGGCGTTCCGGCCCGGCGCGTGGCTGCGCAAGCAGGACAAGGTGCGTAGCGACGGGAAGCTGACCGAGCAGCAGGCCGCTCTCCTGGACGCCCTGCGGGCCGCCTGAACGGCCGGGGTATGCGCGGAGGGGAGCCACGTCCGGGCCGGCTCGAAGCGGATGTCACGCGGACCGCTGGTTGTCTTCGTCTCCGTTACGCGTTGTATTCTCATGGCGTCGGTCCGCTACGGTGGTCGAGCGACTACGGCTCCCCCCTTTCCGTAGTCAGCGGCGGGTGCGCATCCCAGGAGTGGGGCTGCGCGCCCGCCGCTAAGAACAGCACGACCGGCCGGCAGACCCGACCGCGTTGCCCCGGTGCTCCGGCGTGCCTGCCGCACCGGAATCCGCTGCCCGCCTGCCGGTGGCTACTGCACCGCCGCATGGGACCCTCCGCCGGGAAGCGCTCCTGGGATGCCGGGGCCGCTTTGCGGGGGCTGCCGGTTCACCCGGTGGTGGGCGGCTGTTCCTCGAGTTCTTCGAGGACCTCGACCGAGGGGACCATCACGATGTACGCGCCGTTGACGTCCATGCTCGTCCACCAGGTGCCCCGGTCCACCCGCCGTCCGGCGAGGCGCCTGGAACATCACCTCCTCTTCCCCCAGTCGGAAGACCCGCCGGCGCCGTGGGTGCACCGTCCCGGCATCGACTTCACCCCAGGCGACCGCCGTGCCCGTCACCGGGGGACCCGCAGCTGATCGTCTCGTCATCCACCGCTCATCAATGTGTACGACGCCTCCTTTGATGTGGACGCTGGCGTTCGGGATGCGCTACGGCTGGTACTGGAAGGTGGCGCCGTTGCTGGTGCCGCCCGGGGAGTGGACGGTGACGGTGACCGGGCCGACGGCACCGGGCGGTGAGGTGGTGACGACCATGGTGTCGGAGACCGCGGCGAAGGACGCCGGGGCGGTTCCGAAGAACACGGCGTCGGTGTAGGTGAGGTTGCTTCCCCTGATCAGGACGTCGTCGCCGCCGGACACCGAACCCTGGGCGGGGCTGAGGGAGCTGATGACGGGCAGCGCGACATAGGTGTAGTAGGCGTTGCCCAGCCCGATGGTGCTGGTGCCGCCTGGTGTGGTGGTCGTGACCAGGACTGTCCCCGTGCCGGCCGGGGCAGTGGCGGTGACCTGACTGTCGGAGATCACGGTGACGTTGGTGGCTGCGGCGGACCCGAAGTGCACGGCGCTGGTGAGAGCCAGGCCGGAGCCGAAGATGGTGACGGTGTTCCCGCCACCACTCGGTCCCATGGTCGGAATCAGGCCGGTGACGGCGGGGGCCGCGACGTAGAAGTAGGGCAGCGGGTTGCTGGTGCCCGCCGAGGTGGTGACCGTGACGTTGACCGACTGCGCCGCTCCCGCGGGTGCGGTGACGGTGATCTGGGCGGCGGTGTTGGCGGTGATCGTCGCGGCGTGCGTACCGAACAGCACCGAGGTCGCACCCGAAAGGCCGGTGCCGGAGATGGTCACGGTGTTCCCGCCGCTGGTCGGCCCCTGGTTCGGGGTCAGGCTGGTGATCACCGGCAGAACCGTGTAGGTGAAGGCCACGCCGTTGCTGGTGCCTGCCGGTGTGGTGACCGTGACCTGGACCGTTCCGGTGCCTGCGGGGGCTGTGGCCTGGATTTGCCCATCGCTGAGCACCGTGAATGCCGCTGATGCTGTTCCGAAGTGCACCGATGACGTACCGGTGAATCCGGAGCCGTTGATGACCACTGAGGTGCCGGCTGTGCCGGAGGTCGGGGTCAGGCTGGTGATCACCGGCAGAACCGTGTAGGTGAAGGCCACGCCGTTGCTGGTGCCTGCCGGTGTGGTGACCGTGACCTGGACTGTTCCGGTGCCTGCGGGGGCTGTGGCCTGGATTTGCCCATCGCTGAGCACCGTGAATGCCGCTGATGCTGTTCCGAAGTGCACCGATGACGTACCGGTGAATCCGGAGCCGTTGATGACCACTGAGGTGCCGGCTGTGCCGGAGGTCGGGGTCAGGCTGGTGATCACCGGCAGAACCGTGTAGGTGAAGGCCACGCCGTTGCTGGTGCCTGCCGGTGTGGTGACCGTGACCTGGACTGTTCCGGTGCCTGCGGGGGCTGTGGCCTGGATTTGCCCATCGCTGAGCACCGTGAATGCCGCTGATGCTGTTCCGAAGTGCACCGATGACGTACCGGTGAATCCGGAGCCGTTGATGACCACTGAGGTGCCGGCTGTGCCGGAGGTCGGGGTCAGGCTGGTGATCACCGGCAGAACCGTGTAGGTGAAGGCCACGCCGTTGCTGGTGCCTGCCGGTGTGGTGACCGTGACCTGGACTGTTCCGGTGCCTGCGGGGGCTGTGGCCTGGATTTGCCCATCGCTGAGCACCGTGAATGCCGCTGATGCTGTTCCGAAGTGCACCGATGACGTACCGGTGAATCCGGAGCCGTTGATGACCACTGAGGTGCCGGCTGTGCCGGAGGTCGGGGTCAGGCTGGTGATCACCGGCAGAACCGTGTAGGTGAAGGCCACGCCGTTGCTGGTGCCTGCCGGTGTGGTGACCGTGACCTGGACTGTTCCGGTGCCTGCGGGGGCTGTGGCCTGGATTTGCCCATCGCTGAGCACCGTGAATGCCGCTGATGCTGTTCCGAAGTGCACCGATGACGTACCGGTGAATCCGGAGCCGTTGATGACCACTGAGGTGCCGGCTGTGCCGGAGGTCGGGGTCAGGCTGGTGATCACCGGCACGGTGCCGTAGGTATAGGTGACGCCGTTGCTCGTGCCGAGTGGCGTGGCGACGGTGACGGCGGCCGAACCGGTACCCGCAGGGGCGATGGTGGTGATCTGGCTGTCGCTGACCAGCGTGAATGACGACACCGGCACGGTTCCGAACTTCACCGAGGTCGCGCCGATGAAGCCGCTGCCGGTGATCGTGACGGCCGTGCCCCCCGTGGGCGGCCCGTGGTTGGGGTTGATGCTGCTGATGACCGGAGCCATCGGATGCTCCTTTGCGTGGCTGGTGGGGTGCCCAGGCCGCTGTGGGCGGCCAGGGCACATGGCGTCCGTGGTCGCGGCCCGTCGGATCCGCGTCGACGGGCCGTAGGGCGACCGTGCCGCCCGCTGTTCGGTGCCCGTGCCTCGCCCGGGGCTTAGACGACGATGAAGTGGTCGGCGGCAACGGCCGCGCTGGTGCCGCCGGGGTTGGTGACCTGGATGTCGTAGGTGCCCGTGGCCAGGGTGCCGGGCACGTCGAGGGTCAGGCTGCCCACACTGATGGCGCTGACGTTGACGGCCGGGGTGGACGCTCCGCCGCCGACGGGGGTGAACGTCACGGAGCTGACGTCGACGAAGCAGGTGCCGGAGACGATGACCCCGGTGGTGCCCGCCGGCCCCGTGTTGGGCGTCACACCGGTGACCGTCGGCAGTGCGTAGTAGGTGAACTGACCCGCCGCGCCGATCGGGGAGCTGGTGCCGCCGCTGCCGGTGACGATCACGTCCGCCGCGTCGGTGCAGCCGGTGAAGGCGCCGTGGGCCGGAGGGGTGACGCTCAGCTGGCTGTCCGACAGGACGGTGGGGACGGCGGTGCCGATCGCGTCGAAGGCGACCGAGGTCGCGGTCGCGAAACCGGTGCCGAAGACGTCGATGGCGCCGGGCGCGGCGGGGCCGGTGCTGGGGGTCAGCGACGTGACCGTCGGGGCGGCGACGTAGAAGAAGGCGCTGCTGTTGCTGTTGACCCCGGAGACGGTCGCGGTGACGTTGGCCTGGCCGTTGCACCCCGGCGGGATGGGGAAGGTGACGGAGGTGTTGCTGGCCGTGGTGGGCGTGACCGTCTTGGTGCCGATGTTCACCTTGGTGGTGCTCAGGCTCCCCAGACCGGTGCCGGTGATGGTCATCGTCTGGCCGGAGTGGCCCGAGGTGGGCGAGATGGAGGTGATGACGGGTGCCATGACTGATCTCCTTTGCTGTTGCGGATGACACTGTTGCCCAGTGCGCCGGAGCCGGCGTATCGACGGTCCGTCGCACAGGGCGTGATCGGGTTCCGGCAGTCACGGGGCAGGGCTCGCAGCGCTGCCGGAAGTCGCTGACCTGGAGGGGAGCGGGCACGAGAGTGTGGTGCGGGCGGCGTGGTTCCACCGCGCCGTCGACCTGACTGCCGCCCGGGTGGGTGGGCGGGAGTGTCCCGGGGTGCCGCCGTCGGGCTTCAGCAGGGCGCGGTCAGGGGCGGGGTGGCGGCGCAGTTGTTCGGGGAGTTGCCGGAGGCGTTGGTGGCCACCAGCGCGACGGAGCCAGCGTTCTGGTAGATGCCGCCGCCGTCGACCGTGGCGGTGTTGCCGGTGACGCTGCTGGTGGTCATCGTCAGTACGGTGTCGGTGTAGATGCCGCCGCCGAACGAGGCACGGTTGTTGCTGACACCCCCGCCGATCAGGATGACCGACCCGCCGAGGTTGGCGATGCCGCCGCCCACCCCGAAACCGGCGTCACCGTTGCTGACGGCACGGCACGATCACCGTGGACGCCGCACGCACGGTCTGCGCGTGGGCCGCCGGGGCGGTGAGGATGAGCGCACCGACAGCGCCGGTCCCGAACAGCACTCGAAGTATGTTGACGGCTCGCAAGAACGCCTCCTCGGACGCCTGAGCCACCCTCGTCAGCCCGTGCGCTGGGAAAGCACGTCGGCCGACAGCTTCCTCCGATGGGCGCCCTCGCGGGCCTGTGACAGGCACACACCACCACATACCGATGGACTACCTTCCCCAACGGAGGGATGGGCAGCCCCCTGATCGGACACCACAAGTGAGTCATCCAAACAGCCGTAAAACCAAGGTATATGACTGCTAATCACCCATTTGGGCGCATGCGTACCCCGTCGCCGGGCTGCGAGGGACGTGAGATCCCCGGCAGCTTTCAGCGCACGATGCAGCCCCATCCCTCCAGGCCGGCGGGAACGACCGTACCGGGGCTGCCGGATGTCGACCATGGCCGGGGCATCGGTACCGCGCCTGCGCAGCGGCCGGTGCCCGCGATCGTCGAGCCAGGCGAGCCTGCGTTCGCGCGGACACCGTGAACGCGGTGCGCACCGCGCTGGATCGCCTGGCCAAGGCTGGCCGGGCGAAGCGCCCGGGCCGTGGCCTGTACGTGAAACTGGACGGCTGACCTGTGGGCCCAGCCCTGCCGGCGGCCGGTTCGCGTCCCTGCCCCCCGCCTCACCGCCGGCCGGTCGAGCGACATCGCTGAGCGGGCACCCGGACTGTCGTGTCGTCGCCGTCCCTGTCTGAGGTGCCGGAAGGCCGACACCTGCGGGTGGAGGCCTCGAGCGCCTTCTCGAGGCCTCGGCAGCTTACGGCCGCCCGGGAGATCGCCGGGGGCGGACCCGTGATCGGCCGGGCTCGGTCGGCCGGAGCCGAGGTCCGCGCCACCGCCTGGGCGTGCGTGCCCGGCCACTGCGAGGACGTCTTCGAGTACGGATGACTCTGACCGTCTCCTTCCCCGGTCACCGCTGACCTCCCCGTATCGCGCGGCCGGCGCGATACGGGGCGTGTCGTGGCCCGCATGACCGTTCCCGGTGGCCACGCTGTCGTTCATGGCGACACCTCGGCCTGTCGCAGCTGGCGCCTCTCCCGTGCCTGGTGGCACGTCGCTTCCTGGGGGGCCGTCGTGCGGACGGCCCCGCCGTTGGTCCGGGTCGGTCGGTCTACCAGTGCTCGTGGCGCTCGCAGCGCTCGTGGTGCTCGTGGCGCTTGATCCTGGTGGGGTCGGAGGCGATGTGGCTGGCGGTGTCGCCGCCGCCGATGGCGGTGACGGTGTTCGTCACCTGGTCGCGGGCGTTGCAGGAGACGTCGATCTCCAGGGTGATGGGCGGGTAGCTGCTTCCGGCGGCAAGGACGTCGCTGCGGGTGCAGGTGAGGTTGTTCAGGGTGCAGTTCCATCCCGTGCCGCTGATGCTGTCGGCTCTGAGCCCGTCGGGGAGGGTGTCGTACACGGTGACCGTGGTGCCGTCGGTCGGGGCGGCTCCGGTGGCGTTGCCGACGGTGATGGTGTAGGTGCCGTCCCGCCCCTGGGTGAAGTGCCTGGTGTGGGTCTTGGTGATGGTCAAGGACGGGACCGTGTAGGAGATGGTCACCTGGCCGTTGTGGTTCGCCGTCCCGATCGTCGACGGCGCGTAGGACGTGGGGAGACCCGTGGGGGTGGCGAAGCTGCTGCCCCCACCACCTCCGCCCCCGCCCGCCGAGGTGCCGTTGCTGTTGACGGTGGCGCTGCCGCCGCCCCCGCCGGCGAAGTATCCGCCTCCGCCGCCCCCACCGGCACCGGTAGTGGAGGTGCAGCCGCCGTCGAAGGTGCCGCCGGTGCCGCCGGTGCCGACCGCGGCACCGGTGAACCCGCCTCCCGGCCCGCCATGCGTGGCCGTACAGAATGCAGCGGTGCCGGCGGCCCCGCCGGCGCCACCGGTGCTGGTGGTGGTGCTGCCACCGCCCCCGCCCTGCCCCGGCGAAGCCCCAGGGCCGGTGGCACTTCCCGCGGTACCGTCGGTGCCATCCGCTGTTCCGCCGTTGCCTCCGTTCCCTCCCGCAGAGCCGGCTCCGGTGCCGCCGGCGGCACCGCCGCCCCCGGCGACCACCAGCAAGGAGCCGCCCGCGCTGACGCTGGAAGCTCCGCCCCCACCCGGACCTTCGAAATGGGCACCACTGCCCGCGCCGGCCCCACCCGGGGCGCCGCCGTTGAACCCCCCGGCACCCCCTGTCCCGGTGCCGTTGCAGCCTTTGCCGCCGGTACCGCCGACGTCGATGGTGAACGTCGTCGGGGCGACGGTTTGCGGCAGGGTGGTCACGACCTGCGCGCCCGTCCCGCCCGTCCCCGTGACGGTACAGGCGGTGCCGGTGTTGTCGGCGCCGCCGGCGCCGTCCGCGGTGATCGTCACCACGGCCCCCGCCGGGACCGTCAAGGTCTGCGCAGCGCCGGTGAAGGTGAAGGTCTGCGACGGATCAGCCCGCTGCACCCGTACTGGCGCGGCCTCCACTGGCGCGGCGGCCACCGGTGGAGCCGTGGCCGCCAGCAGCGCCATGCCGGACAGCAGCGCGCTCCCCATCGATACCGTCCCCACGCCGCGCTCCCCACGTCGTCCACCCGAGCAGACCGGGTCGGACGCGACGGCGGTACGGACCGGGGTCGTCCCACCGGCCGGGGTCCTGTTGAACACGGCCACGGGCCGGTGACGGCTGACCTGGTACCACGGCAGATCGCCTTGTCCGCGAGTACGAGCACTCATCCGCGGGTTCACCTCTCCTCACAGCGAAGCGCCCTGCGCCCCTCACGCTACAAGGCGCGGGCATGACGGGACGCCTGGCAAATAATCAGGACAAAACATCATTAAATGCCCTAGTCCGATCACTTTGAGGTAGCGAGTCGATGGGATACCACGTGTGTCGCAGCGGGCCGTTCGGCTACGAGAAACCGGCATCGGCGTCGCCCAGGCCGTAGAGGGCGGCGACCCGGCCAACGAGCGAGGAGATCGTCTCTCCGGCGAACAGAGAAACACGGAAGATCCCGGGCCCGGCCGCCTGCACCTTCCGTCGCGCTTGTTGAACGCATTCGGTCGTAACCCGGTACGCACTAGCGTCATTCAATCGAGGGGTTCTATCCATGATTAACGGATTTTTCCCATGAACAACTCATAGATTGCGTCGTATGGTGCTGAGTACGTTGGAAACGCTGCGGCTGACGGTGGCCGCGATCAGGCAGCGCACGGGGGAGAGCCAGCATGAGCTGGCCGCGGCTGTGGGGCTGACGCAGGACAAGGTTTCCCGCCGTCAGTCCGGGACGCAGCCGTGGTCGCTGGATGAGGTGGACACCCTGGCTCGGCACTGGGGGATGGGGCCGCTGGATCTGCTCGCCGGGCCCACGCAC
The DNA here is from genome assembly GCF_027627435.1 of Kitasatospora cathayae. Lineage (GTDB taxonomy): Bacteria > Actinomycetota > Actinomycetes > Streptomycetales > Streptomycetaceae > Kitasatospora > Kitasatospora cathayae. Next base: position 8,721,797 of record NZ_CP115450.1, read on the forward strand.
GCTGCCCAGTGCTTGTCCTGGCCTCCCGGTACCGCCGCCCTGCAGCCGCAGCCGCAGCCGCAGCCGGAGGTGAGGGGTGAGTCCCGCTGACCCGAACCGTCCCAACGAGGCCGCGAGGCTGACCCAGGAGTTGATCGACCAGGATTTCACCAAGCGCCAGGTCGCCAGGATGCTGAGCCGCGACGCCTCGCTCGTCCTGGAATAGCTGCGGTTCGCTACGGTGGTCGAGTGGCTACGGCGCCCCCCGTTCCGTAGTCCGCGCGGGCGCGCATCCCAGGAGTGGGGCTGCGCGCCCGCGGCGAAGAACAGCACAGCCGGCCGGTGACCACGACCCCGGCACACCCGAACGCGACTGCCCCGGCGCTCTCGGCGCGCCTGTCATACCGAAATCCGCCGCCCGCTACTGCGCCGCCGCATCGAACACCCCTCGCCGGAAAGCGCCCCCGGGGACGCCCGGGAGGCTTCGGTCGACCGCCGGTTCACCAGCTGGTGGGCGGCTGTTCCTCGAGTACTTCGAGGACCTCGACTGAGGGGGCCATCACGATGTACGCGCCGTTGACGTCGATGCTGGTCCACCAGGTGCTGCGGTCCACCCGGCGTCCGGCGAGGCCCCACTGGACCATCACCTCTTCTTCCCCCTGCCAGAAGACCCGCCGGCGCCGTGGATGTACCGCCTCGACATCGACTTCTTCCAGAAAGCGCACCCGCGCCCGCGTCCACCAGTTCCGCTCTGCGATCGTCACGTCTGGTACAACGACCGGCACCGGCGATCAGTACGAAAAGCACCCAGTCCCCAGCTCGCCCGGGACGGCCCCCGGGGTGGGACCCGTCCACTCCCGAAGAAATCACTAGACACTCCCGTGCGCTGCGCCGAATGGGTGGCAAATCGTCAAAGCTCTTGTTCGTGCGCAGCCCAGATGGCTTACTTGTGGTATCCGACCAGGTGGGCTGCCCATCCCTCCGCTGGGGAACGCAGCTGGCATCTGCCTGCGCATACTGGCGCGGGCTCGCGAGGGCACCCACCGGAGGAAGCCGTCGGCCGACGCGCTCTCGCGATGCATCGGCTGATGAGGGTGGCTCATACGTCCAGGGGAGGCGTGGTGCGAGCCATCAATATATTTCGATTACTGGCCGGGTCCGGCGCGGTCGGCGGGCTCTTGCTCACCGCTGCGGCAGCACACGCAGATGCCGTGGGTCCGGCGCAAGCGGTGGCCGTGCCGTGCAGCGAGACGGCATTGGTCAATGCCGTCGACGAAGCCAACGCCGCGGGGGGCGGTGACCTGATCCTTGCGCCGTTTTGCACCTACATCCAGTGGACAGGCCCTAGGAATTCCCGTTTTCCCACGGGCAGCTCACCTTCGGCACGGTCACGATCAGCAACGGCGACGCCGCCCTCGGCGTGGGCGGCGGCATCGCCAACCTCGGCGGGTCGCTGACCATCACCTCGAGCGCCGTCCGGGGCAGCCACGCCTCGTACGGCGGCGGCATCTACACCGATACCGCGCTGACGATGACCGCCGGCAGCGTCACCGGTAACACCGCCAGCGTCAACGGTGGCGGCATCTACCGGAACGCGGGCTCCGTCACGCTGCTCGCCAGCATCGTGGCCGGCAACGCCCCGAACAACTGCGCCACCACCCCTTTGACCGCCCCATGCTGAAAACCCAGGCCATTCAACTTGCTCTCTTCCGCGACGGGTTCGCGGCACAGTGAGCGAACACGCCCATGCCTGCTACGACCGCGCCGCGACCACGAAGTTGAGCGAGGTTGACGGCGCCCCGTGAGGTGGCGCCGCGGCGCTTCACACAGGACCACCCGCCCAGGCGCCCTGAGGCAACGGCCTTCACATGTCCTCACACCCCACTGCGCCCACCGGGGCTGCCCATGCGGCTGCTTGGCCGCGTCATCCATCCGCCTGCTCCTGCTCACTCACGGCAGGGCGGCAGGCACGTTCGAAGGAGAAAGATCATGGCAACCATCACTTCGCTGGTGGACACGGCGACCACCACCAACCAGGGCAAGGCCGGGGACACCGTCCAGATCAACGGCACCTCTCTGTCCACCACGACGAGGGTGAACTTCGGTGCGGCGACGGTCACTCCGACAACTGTCACCGCCACCCAGGTCACCTTCGTGGTGCCCAGCTCGGCGCCGTGCTCCGGCCAGGTCTCGGTCAGCGTCACCAGCAGCAGCGGCGCCACCAGCAACGCGCTGCCGTTCTTCGTCATCGCCACGCCGACCACCACGGGGACGAACGTCACCTGCGTGCCGGCCGCCACCGGCGGTGCGGTCACGCTGTTCGGCACCAACTTCCTCACCGGCACGCAGGTGGCGGTGGGCACCGTCGGTACCGTGGCGGTCGCCCCCACCCAGTCGAACCAGGTCACCTTCACCGCGCCGGCCAACCCGGGCCAGGTCGGTACGGTCTCGACCCAGCCGGTGACCATCAGCACCGCCGGCGGCACCAGCGCCTCGGGCACCACCCAGGTCGACTACTACCTCGCGCCGACCATCACCTCGGTGGTGCCCGCATCGGGTACCGCGGGGGACCAGATCACCGTCAACGGCACGGGTTTCGTCAACGTCGACACCGTCACCTTCACCGACAGCGCCGCCGCCACCGCCACCGCGGTTTTCACCCCCGTCAGCGACACCCAGCTCGTCGCCACCGTGCCAGGCGGACTCGCCACCGGGCTCGGAAGCATCACGGTCCACACCTGCGGCGGCAACTCCAACGCCGAGCCCTTCACGATCGTCTGACCGTCAGGGAAGGCCGGGCACGGACCGCACGAGCACCGAGTCGCCGCCCGCCCGCCCGCGACGCGTGGCGGGCGGCGACGTCCCGGAGCCTGGGCCGACACCCCCGGCCAGGGCACACCGTCTCCCAGGCGCCAGGAGAAGGAGAAGAGCCTCATGGCCCCCGTAGTGACCAGCGTCAGCGCCGCCCAAGGTGCTCCAGCCGGCGGTACCAGCGTCATCATCACCGGCTCCGGCTTCACCGGCGCCACGCAGGTCCGGTTCGGCGCCAACGGCACCAACTTCGTCATCGCGAGCGACACCCTGATCACGGCCAAGACCCCCGCAGGAACCGGTACGGTGCAGGTCACGGTCACGGCGCCGACGGGCGCCAGCAACGCCCTGACCTACACCTACGTCGCCGCGTCCGTCCCCTCCCTCAGCAGTCTCGGTCCCGCTTCCGGTCCTACCTCGGGTGGCAACACGGTCACGCTCAACGGCACCAGCCTTTCCGGTGCCACCTCGGTGATGTTCGGTGCGAACCCCGCCACCATCCTCACCGACACCGGGACGCAGATCACCGTGGTTGCCCCGGCCGGGCCGCCGTCGTCGGTCGGTGTCACGGTCACCACGGTTGCAGGCACCAGCAATCCACTGCCGTACTTCTACCTCGCCGCGCCCACCGTCAGCGATCTGTCCTCCCACCTCGGCCCGGCCACCGGAGGCAACACCGTCACCGTGTTCGGCAGCAATCTGACGCTCACCAGCGCCGTGACCTTCGGGGGAAGCCCGGCCACCAACATCCACGTGATCTCCGACAACCAGCTCACCGTGACCGCTCCAGCTGGGCTCGGCACGGTCGTCGTCACCGTCACCACACCGGGCGGGACCAGCTCCGCGGCCACCGGAAACCCGTACTACACGTTCCTCGCGGCACCCGTCCTGACCAGCCTCACCCCCTCCCGCGGCTCTCATCTCGGCGGCGAGGCGGTCGTGTTGGGCGGCAGCAACCTCACCTACACCGACGCGGTGACCTTCGGCGGCGTCCCGGCCTCGTTCGCGGCGATCTCCGACGCCCAGGTCGTCGCGACCAGCCCGGGCGGGGCACCCGGCACGGTGAACGTCGTGGCGCACACCCCGGCCGGAAACAGCAACGCCCTGCCCTATGTCTACGACCCTTCTTGAGCGCTGCTGACGGGACGTCAGTCGCGATGCGGTCGGGTCGGATCAGAATTTGGGAAGGGAGAGCGTCATGGTTCCGCTAGTGATCAGCGTCAGCAGCACCATCCCACGTGCTCCAGGATCGCCGCCATCACTCCCCCCGCGGCTGCCCCCGGCCCGGTGAACGTCACCGTGACGACGGCGGGCGGCACCACTACCGCGCCCGGGGCCTTCGTCTATACCTGATCGCAGGGACCAGCCATGCGCTCCGCGCCGCCGGGCGACGGCCCAGCGGACGAAGGAGGTGGTGGCCTGCAGCTTCGTGGGCCGGCCGGCCGGCCAGCCAGTGGTCGAGGGTCTCTTGGTCGAGGTCGGTGACGGCCGCCGCCCCGCCGCCCCGCCGTCCCGGCCGACAAGACCGCCGACGTACGCGCCGCGTACCTGGAGTGCCGCTCCACGCCGCCCTTGCCCGCGACCACGGCGTCAGCCGCGGCGCAATCCGCACGGAGGCGGAGGATGCTGTCCGGCGGCTTCAGGACGCCCCGGCACGGATCAGTGCCGAGTCCGCCCTGAGTCGCGTCCAGCGCCCTTGCCCAGCCCACCGACGCCACGGCCGCACGCGGCGCCGCGCCCGCGAGCCCGGCCGGGCCTTGCCTGGTCCGGGGCCGCCTCATCCGGGCGGTTGCGGACTCCTGGCCCTGGAATGCCCGACCGCGCGCTGGGGTGTGACAGCGGATCCCGGTGGCAAGACGGTGTGGGCGGAGCTGCTCGCTATCGGGCCGCGCGGGTGCTGACCATCGAGCTTGAAGACGGGGTCACGGGCTGTGGGTGTGCCTGACCGGGGTGGTGAGCAGCAGGAGTCGGCCGGCCGCGGCGGCTGGGCGGAGGTCGAAGGCGCTGGTGAAGGCGCCGGTGATCAGCAGCAGGGTGTGCTGGTCGCGGACGCGGCGGTGCCATTCACGGGTGGCGGTGATCTCGCCGTCGAACCACGCCGCACCGCCCGGGCGGTGGATGGTCAGTTGGGTGCCGACGATGACGGCGGACCAGCCGGGCTGCGGGTCGGCCGGGAAGGTGTGGGCGGTGTCGCAGCCGGCCCAGCCGTCGTCGGGGAGGGGCAGGCGTGTGGGGTGCGTGGGGAAGACCAGCACGGGGTTTCGGTCGGGCAGCAGTTCCGGCCAGGGCAAGCCGTCCAGGCCGGTGCTGCTGACGATCTCCACAAGCGGTCCCTTTCCCCGGCTCCGGCCCGCCCACCCCGGCGCCGGACAGTCACATCATCGGACACGTACCGCGCTTGCGGCGGCGAATGCCGAAAGATCAGCCGCACGACTCAGGCAAGCGCGCCGTCGGGTGCGGGGGACGACGTGCCCAGGGACTGTGCGCCGCCACCACCCCGGCCACGGCAAGTACTGGGTGGTCCTGGTGGATGGCCGGCTCGTCCTCGGCGCCCGCCCGAGCATCGTCGTGCCAGAGCCGTCGTGCATGCCGAGTCGTCGCGCGTCAGCGCGACGCTGTACGCCGCGCGCTGGTGCAACGTAGCGAGTGACGATCACGTGCTGCTCGTCGTTGAGTCGGCGCCGGTGTCGGTCCGGTGCCTTGGCAGGGGAGGACGCGGGCACGATGAGGGAGGAGACGGGGATGGCGCGTTCGCTGGGTGTGGTACTGGCTCAGGCGTATCCGCAGGTCGCCGCGATGCCGCTTCAGGAACGCAACGGCGGGTGGACGCCGCGGAAGGCGACTCCGGGGATGCAGGTCGCAGTGTGGTGGCAGTGGGCGGCAGTGGGATAAAGATCGCACAGTCCCTGCGACATTCGCGTGGGCGGACGAGACGAGGAACCGTGGCAGAGAACCGTTTCAGTGACACCATCGCCCAGCTGCAGGCGGAACTTCCCGGCATCGAGGCGCGGCGGCGGCGTCTGGAGGATGAGCTGGCCGCCGCTGTGGCGCGTGAGAACGCCGTACGCGGCGCCATCGAGGGCCTGCAGGCGCTGGCCGGACTGCCGGCCTCGCAGGACCTCACGCCGGTGCGCAGCATTCGGGCAGAGGCGGACGCCATTGTCGGGGTCCGGCCGCAGCAGCTCGCGGCCGAAATCGAGGCGGCGCTGGACCGGGGCGGGGAGCCGGCCGAGAAGACCACCGTGGGCACGGACACGGTCACGAAGACGGCGAAGAAGACCACCGCCAAGAAGGCGGCACCCGCGAAGAAGACCACCGCCAAGAAGGCGGCACCCGCGAAGAAAACCACAGCGAAGAACGCGACGCCCGCGAAGAAGACCGCGGCGAAGAAGACGGCCGCCGCCCCGGGCACCGGGCCGGTGCGCACCGGCGCCGGGCCGGCCACCGAGAAAAGCGAAAAGGCCGCGCCCGGGCCCGGGCGACGCACCACCGGCGCCACCTCCGACAGCGTCCTGGCCCTGCTGGCCGACGCCCAGGAACCGCTGCGCGCCAGGGAGGTGACCGCCCGTTTGGGGATCGAGGAGTCGGCGGACAACGTGAACGCGGTGCGCACCATGCTGGAGCGCCTGGCCAAAGCCGGCCGGGCGCAGCGCCCGGGCCGCGGCCTGTACGCGAAACTGGACGGCTGACCCGCGGGCCCAGCCGGCGGCCAGTTCGCCCAGTCGTCGGCGGGGACGGCGGCCCAGGCCCTACCAATGCCTGCGTCCACGGCCGGCGTGCGCGAACTGGCCCTCGACTACCGTCCCGGGGTGGTGCGGGTCAGGGTCGGTGACCACAACCAGGCCCCGCCACGGCCCCTCGCCCTCGGACGCCCGGGCGGCTACGGATTCCTGGCCGTGGAACGCCTCACCGCCTGCTGGGGTGTGACAACACCGGATCCCGGGGGCAAGACGGTGTGGGTGGAACTGCTCACCATCCGGCAGCGATAGTGCTGAACGGGGGGCCGGGGTGCCCCGGGGCCTTGCAAACGTCCCGGTCCGGGGCCGTCCGGGCCGCGCCTAAAGTGGACATGCCATAAGGGGCGGGAGCCGAGGGAGCAGCCGATCGATGACACAGGTGTTCACGGTCACCGTCCGGGACAGTTTGGCCGGGTCGGTGTTGGCGTGTGCGGGGGAGCTGGACCAGGACCGGGTGCCGGTCTTCACCAGGGCCGCACACCGCGCTCTGGCACCGCAGCCGGTGCCGCCGATGCTGCTGCTGGACCTGAGCGCTGTGACGTTCATGGACTCGGCCGCTCTGAACGCCCTGCTGCTGGCCCGGATCCAGGCCCGCCGCCAGGGCACTGTCGTCCACCTGGCGCGTCCCTCGCACCAGGTCGCGCGTCTGCTGGACATCACCGGCTGCGACCAGGTGCTCCCCCCGTCGACCCGTACGTGCCTTTCCTCGGGTCGTCTCGTTGACATTACGGGCGCACGGGGTGGGGCGCGCCTGACCGCTCTCGTCCCGCGTTCCGGCATACCGGACCGCGGGCGCGGCGGCCCAGGGCGGCCGAGGCGCGGCAGAACCCCGGCCGCCCGCCGCACACCCCCGGCCCTGCCCGCCGCCCCGCCGGACGGAACCCACCGCTCCCACCGGGCCCTCTGCGTGTCGAAGGCCATGCGACGCGGTCCTCGTGTCCTCGGCCGTTGTCCGGTCGTTGAACCGGGTGAGCGTCTCCACCAGAGGCGCGCGGCGGACACCTTGCTCGCACTGCTGCCCGGCTCGTACATCCCCCACCGCTCCGGGCGGCTCGGGCGCCGCCCCTTTGCGGGTCGGCCGGCACGCGGATATCCGGCCGACCCGCCCGGGGCTTGTGCCCGCTTTCATCGAGGCCGACGGGTCACGGCCCGGCCCCTCCGCGGCGCTGTACCGCAAGGCCGGGTCTCGTGGATTCCCGTGTCGCGCCCGGCATGGCCGTCGTGGGCGGGGGCAAGCTGTCGGCCATGACGAACCGAGGTCGGGGGCTCCCCCCGAGGTGTGGACACCAGTGCTATGCGGCGAGTGCCAGCGTAACTGATCGTTGTTCGAACTCGATCGGGCTGAGGTAGTTCAGCGCGGAGTGCCTCCTGCGGGTGTTGTAGCGGGTGATCCAGCGGAAGACCGCCAGGCGGGCGGCGCGGGCTCCAGGCCAACGCTTCGCGCCTTGGAGGGTCTCCCGTTTCAGCGTGGCGTTGAACGCCTCGGCGGCGGCGTTGTCCGCGCTCGTACCGACCGCGCCGCGACTCCTGGTGACGCCCAACTCCCGGCAGATGTCGGCGAATTCCTTGGACACGTACTGGGACCCGTTGTCGCTGTGGAAGACCGCGCCGTCCAGGCTTCCGTCCCGGGCGGCGGCCGCCGCCTTGAGCGCGTCGGTGACCAGCTCGGTCCGCATGTGATCGGCGATCGACCAGCCCACCAGGCGCTTGGAACACAGGTCCAACACCGTTGCCAGGTAGAGGAATTGACCGTCGCCGATCGGGAGGTAGGTGATGTCCCCGACGTAGCGGGTGTTCGGCCGAGCGGCGGTGAAGTCGCGTCCCAGCAGGTCCGGAACCGGCACCGCCGAGGGCTCGGGGACAGTGGTGCGGACCTTCCTGCGCAGGTGCACGCCGACAATGCCCCGCTCGCGCATCACCCGCTCGACGCGCTTGCGGTTGACCCGGCGCCCGGCATGCCGCAGCTCGGCGGTCACCCGCGGGCTGCCATAGGTGCCGTCCGTTTCGGCGTGGATCGCGCGGATCCGATCGGCGAGCTCGTCATCGGCCTGCCTGCGGGCCTCACGGGCCGGCGCGGCGGCCAGCCACCGGTAGAACCCGGACCGCGAGACCTCCAGCACCCGACACAGCCGCTTCACCCCGAAGGCGTCTCGATGGTCCTCAACGAACTGGAAGCGGCTCATCACCAGTTCGTCTCTCCGGCGAAATACTTCGCCGCCCGGCGCAGGATGTCCCGCTCCAGCTCAAGCTCCCGTATCCGGGCTCTGAGCTGCTTGTTCTCTTGCTCCAACACGGTGCCGGAGCCTATCGGGGCGCCCGAACCGGCAGCCGGAACGCTCTCGGCGCCCTCCCGCTGCCGGGCCCGGTGGGCGCTGATCCAGTTCCGTAGGGTCTCGTGGTTGACCCCGAGATCATCGGCCACCGAGCGGATCGTGCGTCCTGGTTCCGACAGGTACAGCGCCACGGCGTCCGCCTTGAACTCCGGCGAGTACACCTTCATCACCACGGGGGACTCCTCTTCCTCTGGATCTCCGCGATCCAGTGTCCGGGGTGTCCACACTTCGGGAGGAAGGCCCGTCGCCGCCGCAGCCGGCGGTTGTCACGCGCCAGCGCCCTTGGCGTGCCGCTGGCTGTCCCGGACGCGCGCGCGGTCCCTGCGCCGCCCGCACCGGCCAGGCCGACAGCCGGCCAACCGTCTCCATCCCCGCCCCGGATGTTCCTGCGCAGGGTCTTCCCGTCCTGGGGGTGCCCGCGCTGGCTCGTGAGCGGGATGAGCCGTGCTGTCGCGTGCTGACCGAACGCATCGTCAGTCTCGGCGGGAGTGTTCATGATCCACCGTGCCCGCCCGGTCGGCCCCGCGCCGCGAGCGGCCCTGTCGGCCTCCCCCGGCAGCACCTTGCTGGCCCGGGCAGCGCCCGAACGGACTACGGGTCAGCCGTTGCGGCATGGGGTCGATTGGCCTCGGCCGTCGGCCGGGCCGGCCCCGCCTCGTAAGTGGTCTGTGCCCGCTTCGGCGCCTGTTGTCGCCGGCTTGGGGCGACAACGCCCATACGGCCCCGGCTCAATCGACCTTCAGGCTCGCGCCAAAGGCCACGGTCGTCTCCCCGGGCTGCACGACGTCGTTCACATCGCCCTGGCAGCCGGCATCCGAGTAGACGAAGACGTTGCTGCCGGTTTCGTTGGCGATGATCGCGCTGATGCCCCCTGTCGGGAAACACCCGCTTGGATTGTAGTGCCCGACGCCGTTGATGTAGAGGGTCCCCGTAGCCGCGGAGGCGGGGCTGGTGAAGTTGAGTGTCATCGCGGCTGCGGTGGCCAGTACTGCGAGAGTGGCTGCGATGCGTCGCATCGACAATCCTCCTGCCCATCGGGGTTGCAGTGGTAGTCAACCCGGTCAGCACTCACTGTATCCAGCCAAACACTTTTCGTAACAGGGCGCTTATAGCTCTCTCCCGGCGCCCGCCCGGCGCCTCCAGCCGCCGGCACATCCGCCGCACCTTTTTACGCGCCCTCGCCAGCTCTCCGCGCCCCGCGGACACCCCCGCAGCCTCCACCGCCCGGCGTCCGGTGGAGGCTGCGGATGGCGGCCGCTGAGCGCGGTGTGTGGACCGCCACCCAGCTGCGCCGCCTGCTCGCCGAACGCGCCCGGGTCGAGATGTCCGCGGCGTCGGTGTCGGTGCTGTTCACCAAGCAGGCGGCGCAGGTGAAGCTGTCCACCCTGACCGCGCTGTGTACCGCCCTCGACTGCACACCCGGCGACCTCCTCGCCCTCCCAGCCGCCGAGCCGCCCGTCCCGCTTCCGCCTCCCCCAAAGCGGTCACCGGTTGAGTCCGTCCTGCCGCCCGAGCCGCGCCACCCGGCGCGGGAGCGGCAGGCAGGCACGGCGCGCCGTTCCCTCCCGCCCCTGTGAACCGCCTCGCGTGCGCACGACCGACCGCCTTTCACCGCCCCGGCCATCGGCTCGCCCTCTCGCGGGCTCGTCAGCCGTAGCCCGCCCGGCCCCAGGGCACCTGTCAGCCTGATACCGACCGTCCGAAGCCACGCAGAGCTCCCTGACAGCACCGCATCAGGAGCTGCATCCGTGCCCGCCCCCGTTCCCGGCGGGCTACAGAGCCGCTGTCCCCACTGCCACGCCGTTCGGTGGCTGCGTCCCGACAGCGGTCGCTGCGCCTGGTGTACCCCACCGGGGTACCGGTCGCATCACCAGTTCATCCGAACTCGTCATGTGCGAAGGACCGGCCTAGCGGTAGGGCCCGGCGTCGTGTTCCGAACCCGCCGCTGGCCGGCGATCTGGACCGGCCGTTCATGATGATGTCCGCCGCGTTCACCCGGGCCACGGATCCCGCGGCCGCCGCGTTCTGGTCGCACCTGCGCGGGTGGCGGCTGAACATCCAGTGTCGTACGGCGACAACGAGGCGCTGTTCCCGCAGATCGCGGGGCTGCTCGGGTGGAGCGGGCAGCAGCTCCAGGACTCGATCGGCACCCTCGACCCTGACCAGGGGGTGAAGATCCAGCAGGCGTACCCGCTCGCGTTCTTTGATGAGCACCTGCGCCACCGTCAGGGGCACCTGCTCGACGGGCCGTCCCCGGCCTTCCCGGCGGTTACGATCCTCCCGTGACGACGGGTGGTACAACACCCGTCGCATCCAGAAGCGTCTCGGCTGGCTCAGCCCGGACGAGTTCGAGGCGAAGCACTACGCCGACCAGGCGACGGCCGAACCAGAGGCCGTCGAACCATCCACACCCGCTCTGACCAGCTGATCAACACCTCCCACACGCCGGGGGAAGCTCAGGGCCAGGGCTGAGTCATTGACGGCGAGGTTGCAGGTCCCGTCCGTGAGTTGCTGTTCCGCGTCGCGGACGGCCTGCTCAATGGCCGGGGACATGATCATCTCAGCAGCCTATCGGCGATCTGCCTGGCGGAGAGCGGGTTGTCGGTCGGCAACGGCGGTGTGCCCCGATGCACTGCGAGGGTGGTATCGGGTTGTGCGCACGACGCGATACCACCCTCGACCGGCTACTCGCTGTCGGGGAGTGGTGATCAGCCGGGGAGCTGGCTGTTGCAGTTGCTCATCCAGGCGCTCATGGTGCTCTGCGTGGAGTAGTCGCCGGAGTGGTGGGCGGCCAGGTAGACGTTGTAGATGTCGGCCTTGATGTCGCCACCGGTCTGCGGGCCGACCTGGCCGTCCTGCTGGATGCCCTTCGAGCCCTGGTAGGCGACCACCGCGTTGTAGGTGTTCTGGCCGAACTGGCCGTCGACCGAGAGGCCGGCGCTGTCGAGGTAGTTCATGGCATGCTGGACGCACCTCACCGGCTGACCGGTGGAGCCCCACTGGATCGTGGAGGCAGCGCTGGCCGTGCCGACGGCGAGGCCGAGGGCTGCGGTGGCGCCGATGGTGAGGGTAGCCGCACGAAGGGCCCACTTCTTCTGCATGTCGAATCTCCTCAATCGCTCATGTCACTGTGGTCACGGGAGCGTTGTCGGGTCGCTCCCGTCGTATTCGTGTGGCCCTCCATCAGGAGCGGGGCGAGGCCACAGGTGTTGTCAGTTCCCGGCTCTGCAGCGGGTCTCCCGGAGCCGTTGCAGAGCCGTTGGGGTCTTCTGCTGCCGACGACGATGCGTCACCTCGCTTCCTGGGCCAAGGGATTCGTCTCTCGACGAATCCCTTGGCGCGGCTGTCCGGCGGGGTCCAGGATCAGCAGGTGCTGAGGATCCATTTCACCGACCGGGATCTGGCGCTCACCCGGGTCGCGCCAGCCGCCGACATGTCCGCGGAACTGTCTTTGAGTCTCCACCTGCTGGCGACCCGCCGGCCGGAGAGCAGGCTCGGGAAGTGGCACGAGCAACTCGGGCGGCGCTGGAAACCGCGTTCGGCCATGCTGTTCGACCTGTTTGCGGCGACCGACCTTCCGGAATTCCTGATCGCGCGTCCAGAGGGGGGCCGGGACACGGCCGAGGCCACGGCGGACGGGATGGACCGGGACGGTCGCGGCTATCTGCGAGGGCTGGGCCGCCTCCGCCGGCTGACACCGTTCGCCAGGGACCTGGCGAACGGTGACCACAGGTCGCGTGTGCTGCTCGGCGACCTCACGGCGGAGTACCAGTCGGCGGCCATCACACCGTACTGGGAGCGGATCGACGCTGTGGTGGCCGCGGAGCACCAGTACCGGACGAGGCAGCTGGCCACCGGAGGCCTGAACGCGGTACTGGCCACACTGCACCCGGCCGCCCGGTGGAAGCCACCTGTCCTGAGCCTGCCGATGTCCTCGCCCTGCGTGACCGAGCTTCCCCTGACGGGTCGCGGCCTGGTGCTTCAGCCGGCCGTCTTCGCGTCCGGCCGCCTGGTGATCGCCGGCTTCGAGCGTCCGGAAGACCCGCCCGTGCTCATCTACCCCCTGCCGGCCGACCGGCTCCTGCTCACGGATGACCGGGTCGGCCCGCCACCGGCGCTGACCGCATTGCTGGGCCGGACCCGGGCCGTCGCGCTCGACACCCTGGCCACGGGCGGCCCGCTCAGCACCAGCGACCTGGCCGCCGCGCTCGGCATCGCCCCGGCCACTGCCAGCCAGCACGCCAGCATCCTGGCCGACGCCGGCCTCACCACCAAACAGCGACAAGGCGGCACAGTGCTGCACCACATCACACTGCTGGGCGAAGTCCTCCTGCGAGGCGGAGTGGATGAACCGCCCCGGGTTCGGTGGGGACTCAATTTCGTGTAAGGATTCGAGTCATGGCCCGTCCCTCTTCCTACCCGCCTGAGCTGCGTCGTCGTGCAGTGCGCATGGTCGCCGAGGTCCTCGGTGACTACCCGAACGAGTCGGCCGCGCTGCGGGCCGTCGCGGAGAAGCTGGGCATCGGCTCGGCCGAGACCCTGCGCAACTGAGTGCGACGCGACCAGGTCGACTCCGGGCAGCGTCCGGGGACGACCACGGAGGAGTCCGCGCACAAGGAATGACCATGCAAGGTGGAGTATTCTGCCTGATCCGCATCCTGCCGCTGCTCGATGTACTGGATTCTCCGATCAAGGCTGCGGCGGAAAGTGTCGTCGAGGCTTCTCTCGCCGGGTGCCCTGCGCCCGACGAGGCACTGATCGCCCTCGATGACTATCGGCAGGCGGATCACGTTCCACTCGCGGGTGTCCGGGGCGCGGGAGTTCGCCGCCGACCTGCCCGCGGCGGCCGCGCTGCTGAAGGACGCGGACCGGCCGGAGCGGATCTGGGCGAAGGCCGTGGCCGGCACCGACCGGCCGTCCACGACGTGCGCCCGGCCTCCAGCGCGACGACGAATGAGTACGGCCAGCCGGGGATCATCTGGTGCTTGGCGTCGCCGCGGCCATAGGTGTGGCAGAACGACCGGTCCGGGCAGGTCCCGGCGTCCGGCCGCAGCCACGGCGAGACGTCCACCGCCAGCACCAGGCGGCCGTCGGCGGCCCGCGGCAGCGACAGGCTGGCCAGCTCGGTCCGCAGCCGGTCGATGTCCAGGCGGCCCTTGTTCAACGCGCCGTACAGGGCGCCGTGCCCACGCCGGTGCTCGGGCGCGAGCGCCAGGTCCACCAGAGTCTTCACCGGGCCCTCAGTGCACAGCAGCGCGTCGGCCAGCTCGAACAGCGCGTCCCCTCGACCGCGCAGGCAGTCGTAGAAGTCCGCCCGGAAGCGTGACAGTTCCGCGAACGGATCGCGCTGGCTTGCCTGTTCCACCACACTCGTCACCACGGCCTTCGCGTGAAGTCCTCGATCTTTTAGCCGAGTTCAGGATCACGTGAAGGCCTAACCACCGTCTTGGGAATGCCCGTGTGGGTGACAGGGTCGAACACTCAGATTCGGGGACCTCGGCGGCAGCGGATTCCCCACTCGCCGCTGGGCGAGAAGGTCTCGCCGTTTGCTCGTGTCACGGACAGGCTTCGGCCATCGAAGCTGATCCGGTCGCCGATCGCCAGGAAGAGCGGGCTGTCCAGCTCACAGAAGCCGCCGCTATCGGTCTCAAGATCGTCAACCAGCATCATCCGCGGGACCGGAGTGACTCCGTCAGCAATCAGCAGCATGCCGGGATCGTCCCACACCCGGTTGGCCGACAGCGTTCGGTTTCCGGCGGCCGAGAGGTTAAACGGCAAGCTATGGGATTGTCCAGAGGTACATGAACATCCGTGGGTGGAACGGGAGTGTGAAGAGGAAATGAGCGGGAGCCCGTGGGCCCCGGCGACCAGGCCGTCCGAGCCCTCGATCTCCACCGCCACGCCCTGCGGGCCGAGCGGTGCGGACAGGTCCAGCGCACGGTCGCCGGCGCCGGGGCCCGGGCCGAGCCCCAGACCGATGGTGAAGTGCCCGGGGTCCTTCTGCGAGGTCCGTGAGAACCCGTAGGAGCTGAGGACGAGTTGCGGTCCCGGCGGCGGGGCGTCCGACTGCGGTCCGGCGGCGAAGGTGAAGGACGCGGGCGCTGGCTTGAAGTGGTGGAAGCCCTTGGTACCGCACCTGGTGCCGTCGGAGACCCCGCCGCCGGGCAGCGCGACGTCCGCGGCCGGCTCGGGAGATACGGGCACGGCCCACGGGTCGCGCGCCGACCGACCGCTGCCGTTCAGCAGACCGGCCGGGTCCATCCCCACCGCGACGGCCAGCAGCGCCGCGAAAGCGCCGGCCGCGATCAGCGCGGTGCGCCGGTGTCCGGGCCGCATCCACCGCGAGCGGGCCGCGCCGGAGGCCGCCCCCGGCGCCCAGCGGCGGCCACCCGGGTCCACCGGCGGCTCCTGCCGCCACCGCGCGGCGAGCACCCGGGTCCGGGCGGCAGGCTCCTTGACGGCGGCGTCCTTGATGAACCGCTCATCCATGACGCGCCCCTCGAACGGGTCGGGTGTCGCCCGGCCCGGCGCTATCGGCTCCGGCTCACGGGAAGGGGGTTGGTGGGGTTCCCCGGGGGTTGGCACGGCGCCAGTATGCCCGCCCGTTCGGACACACCGACCGGCGAAGTGGCCCGGAACGCCTTGTGGCTTGGACACCGACGCTCACTCAGCCCTCGGGTGCCCCGCGTCACCGGCACCGGCCGCAACACCGCATTCCGCGTTAGGCCGTGACAACGGCCTGGCCCGGCTCCGGACGATCCGTGGTGGGAGGCGCGGGTGCTCCACGCCAAGGCCAAGGCCCATCCATGCGGCTCAGCAGGATGGCGCGCAGGCAGTTCGCGGCCAGTTGGTGGCCTTGGGACACCGTCACGGCCGTAGCGCCCCCGACCCCTGTCCCTCGGCTTCAGAAGCCGCGATGATGGGACGGCAGATGGGCTGACTGACACTCATCAAGGGGGCCACGATGACGCTCCGACAGCAGGTCGACGCAGCACACCGAGCGCTGCAGGACATGCTCCTACATGGAAAGCGGGCCGGGGAGTGCGAGGCCGACATCGCTGTCGCCGGGAACGCCTTTCTTGGCGTGGCTTGCGCGTTCTTCTGCAATGTCATGGAGTTCGCGTTCAGCGGTCATGAGAGCGTCGAGCAGGTTCAGGCCTACCTAGAGGATCTCAAACGGACCTACCCGGCAGAGCTGGCCGTTCTTCAGCCGGGGCCCATGGCAATGTTCGTACTCCTAGAGATCGGCCCAGGCGCGTTGCCCTCCGGACAGCCCCGCGTGGAGATGCCCGATGGCCTGATCTACCAGATGCGGCTGCTTACCGAGTACACCGCTAAGAAGGAGGGCATCGTCGGCCAGCAACTTGAGCTGTACCTCTTCGGGGCGTGCGGCCGCTACGGCCTGAACCCGTGGTGAGCGGCACCATCCGCCAGTAATCAGACGCCACTCCGGCCGTAGCTGGCTCGACTGGAGCTGGTCGGTGTTGCCCACGGCCGGGCCGCTGGTGAGTTTCGCCCCGTCAAGGTGCCGCTTTCGCCCCGTCAAGCCAGCTGATCTCCTGGCTCACCCGCCAGCGCCACCTGAACGGCCAGGGCCTGCTCGTCCCCTGAAGGGTGTCTTTACTGCCGTACGGTGGCTGAGCAGCGGCTTTGCCAGCGGTCGCCTCTTGGGCATGATCGCGGTTCGTGGGTCTGCGACTGCTGTACTTGATCTTCTGCCGGGTGTTGGACTGGCTGACACTACTGGGGCGCTCTCGTCAGCTGCGAGAAACGCCGAGATCCTCGTCCTGCGTCACGAGGTCGCCCTGCTCCGCCGCCAGATCGAGCGGCCACGGATGTCATGGGCCGACCGCGCGGTACTCTCCGCACTGGCCCGAAAGCTACCGACCACGCTGCGCCGCCACCGGCTCGTCACCCCGGGCACGCTGCCGGCCTGGCATCGGCGCTTGGTCCGCTGGAAGTGGCGACAGCCACCGGCCGGGCCCAGTCGGCCACCGCTTCCCGACGAACTCGCCGCACTCATGCAGCGCCTGGCCACGGACAATCCGACCTGGGGCTACGCCAGGGTCCAGGGCGAGCTTCGACGGCTCGGTCATCGGGTTGCCGCTGCTACCATCCGCCGAGTCCTTCGCCGTTTCGGACTGCCGCCCGCACTTCGGCGCGCCTCCCGGCAGAGCTGGCGGACCTTCCTGCATGCCCAGGCTCGCACGCTTCTGGCCTGCGATTTCCTGCACGTCGACACCGTTTTCATCAAGCGCCTCTATGTCTTCTTCGTCATGGAGATCACGACCCGGCGTGTCCATGTCCTCGGTGTCACAGCGCACCCTACGGGGGAGTGGGTGGCGCAGCTCGCCCGGAACCTGTTGGTGGACCTGGGAGACGGAGCCGGGGGCTTCCGGTTCCTCATCCGGGACCGCGATTCCAAGTTCACGGCTGCCTTCGATGCCGTCTTCGCCGGCAACGGCACGACCGTCATCCCGACTCCGCCGCAGAGCCCGCGCTCGAACGCCTTCGCGGAGCGGTGGATACGCACCGTGCGCGCCGAATGCACCGACCGACTGCTCATCATCGGCGAACGGCACCTACGCGCCGTTCTCGCCGAGTACACCGAGCACTACAACACCGGCCGCGCCCACCGCAGCCTGGAGCTGCGGGCCCCGGACGACGAACCCAACGTCATCCGGCTGCCCGCTGCGGCAATCCGGTGCCGTCGAGTACTCGGCGGACTCCTCAACGAGTACCACGGCGCCCCGATCCAGTCGCCTCGCAGCCCGAGGGAAACCCCCAGTTCAGCGGCCTGATCGGAGTTTTGACACCCTTCAGGCCCGTCCCCAGTTCCGCAGGGTCTCGTGGTTGACCCCGATCTCCTTCGCGACGGCCGCGAACGTGCGCCAGCCCTCCGAGACCCGGTACAGCGCGACGGCATCACGACGGAACTCGTCCGAGTACTTCGACGGACGTCCCACCCGGACTTCCCTTCCTGGATCGTCAAGATCCAAGTGTCAGGGTGTCCACGTCACGGGCAAAGCCCAGCCCCTACCCCTGCGCCTCGGCCAGCAACGAGAAGGTCTGGTGGCGTTACTGACCGCATCGCACCAGCCGCGCCCCGCGCCGACCGCGTGGGGCGCGGCTGCGCCGAGCCTTCGCGAGCATCGCCGCAACCCTCAGGTGAGTCCGCTGTGAGTCCGCCTTGAGTCCACAGACTCTCCACATGAGATGACTTCCAGCTGTCGGATGATCATCTGTACTCATCAGCCGAAGATTTGCGGTAGTTTGTGGCGCCTCAGCGCGGTGGCCCAACCACGCGGGCGGCATCCGCCCCCGTGGAACGGCCCGAATCCCTCATGCAGGCTTGCAGGCCCATGCAGGGATCGCTGCTGATCACTGCGGCGGGGGTCTCGGCGAGCATCATGACCGGGCTCCGGCACGGCAGTTGTACCATGATCCAACTCAAGGGGGACACTTCTCCATGCGTGCTTCGCACAAGCGCTTCCTCGTGACGGCTGTTCTGCCGATCGCTCTCCTCGGGTCCATGGCCGCCCAGTGCGGCCCCAACAACCCCGAGCCGAGCGACACCGGGACCGCCACGGCCGCACCGACCGCCACGGCCGCACCGACCGCCACGGCCGCTCCGACGGGCAAGCCGGCTCCGACTGGCACGGCCGCACCGACGGGCAAGCCGGGTCCGGCGAAGAGCCTGTCGACCGATGAGCTCACCAAGGCCCTGCTGACCAAGGCCGACGTGCCGGGCGCCACCGACGCGAAAACCGGCCCGGCCGGCGGTGACAGCAAGATGGTCGCGGACAACGCCGCCTGTCAGCCCGTGCTCGACCTGATGGACGAGATGAACGCCGCGACGAAGCCGACCGCGGGCGTGGAGGGCGTCTACAAGACCGGTTCGGGCACCGGGGTCATGATCCACCTCGACCAGTTCGGTGCCGGCCAGGGTGACAAGGCCTTCTCGTCCGCCGCGGCCGCGCTCGGGTCGTGCTCCAGCATCCCCGGCTCCGTCCCCGGGAACGGCAACGAGAAGATCACGATGTCCGTGTCGAAGCTGAGCTACCCGACGCTCGGCGACGCGACCCTGACCTTCAAGGTGGCCGAGGCCGGCGAGACGTCGGCCGAGTTCTCCTATGCCTTCGTCCGGAGTGGAGACGTCGTGATCGGCATCGGCGACATGGCGAAGGATTCCGTGCCGCAGCCGGACCAGGCTCTGGTGAAGAAGCAGCTCGACCAGGTGAAGGCCGCCCAGCAGCGCTGAGCCACCAGCGCGGACGGTGAACCCCTGGGGCGCAAGCTCCAGGGGTTCACCGTCCGCGGAGTACGGCCCGGACGGCAACGAGCAGTGGACCCGCCGCCCCGGCGGCCGCTGCTGGCCCTGCCATCAGGCACACACCGAGCACCTGGAACGGGAGGCCGAAGAACAGTTGGAAGCCGCCCGGGAGGCGAGCGCCGCGCTGCGTCCGTGCTGGACGTGCCGGGGCTCGATCGGCGGGAAGGCGGGCTCGGAGCTGGAGCTGGAGCTGGAGCTGACCGAGAACGCCGGTCCGGACCGGTTGGAGTGCCCGCAGCGCGCGGCCGACCGGGAGGTGAAGGGGCTGGTATTCCGCAGCCACGAGGCAAAGGACGCCTACGAGAACAGCCCCCTGGCCGACGAACTGCGCGACGAGATCACCGGCCTGCTCGCCGAACCGCCCATGCGCATCGCGGTCCACCCCTACTGCGTCCTGCCCACCGATCCGGTCTGAGCAGACAGCAACACCAAAGCGCGGCACAAGACGTGGCTGGCTGGAGGGCACGGCCGGGCTGGAGGCGGCTGGGCACGTCCTCGGCCCGCCCCGCTCCGACATGGGCGGCACCGCTCGGGGCACCGGGGCGCTCCGGTGCCCAGCGCGCGATGGCCGTCAACGAGACCGTGCTGGCCCTCGTCCTCGGCGGCACCGCGCCGGAGGCGCCGGGCGGGGCGGGCGCCGTGACCGACTGGGCGACCGAGGGCGAGTTCCTGCTGTCGGGTGGGCGGCGCAAGGCGCGCCAGGACGCGGTGTGGCTGTTCCACTGGTCCCCCCGGCCGTCAGCGCGCTCGTGCCGACCGGACTGTGATCATTCTCACCGGGATTTCCGGTACCTCAACTATCTGTGGTGGCCCGCCACGAACTGCCCGTCTCGCGTTCGAACGCCGGACGGACGTCAACGGTGTCGTACACGATGCGCAACGTGGCAATACGGCCGTCCTCGGCGAGCTCAGCCAGGTCCACCACGTCAAACGGCGCGGCAGCTCCGGACGGCAGGCGCCAGTCAAAGTGGAACCA
This sequence comes from Kitasatospora cathayae, assembly GCF_027627435.1. GTDB lineage: Bacteria > Actinomycetota > Actinomycetes > Streptomycetales > Streptomycetaceae > Kitasatospora > Kitasatospora cathayae. The sequence goes on from NZ_CP115450.1 coordinate 8,741,966, forward strand.
GAACGAGATCAGCGCGGCCCCCTGCTGCGTCTGACCCTCCGCCACCCCCAGCAGAGTCAGGCTCGCCCGGCTGGTATCGGCGAAGAGTTCGGGATAGAACTCCGTGGCCGGTCGGGGGCCGTACAGCGGAGAGTGCACCATCGCGCCAGGCGCGAACAACTCCAGGACCGCCTCGGCATCCGCCCGCTCCAGTGCCGACAGATAAGCCGACACAAGCTCAGCTGCAGTCATGATCACTCACTCGGGGTCAGGCCAAATCGACAGCCCATGCTCTCACCCCACCACTTGCACTCCGCCCATCAACCGGCACAACACCTCAACAGCCAAATCGTCGGTCTCGTCCTCGGCCAGCGGCGGGGAGGCCACGTGCCGCAGCTCCGGGAAGCGGGCGACGATCCGCACGCCCCGCTCGGTCAGGAACCAGGCCCGCTGCCGCGCGGCCTGTGGGAGGACGACGGACTCGACCAGACCCTCGTCCTTCAGCCGACGAAGGCGCCAGCGCATCAGCTTCAACCCGGTTTCGGGAGTATGCAGGAGCGAGTCCGGGTCGTGGCCCGACTGCAGAGGTCAGCGCCACAGGTGCCCTTCTTCGACCTTGTCACGTTCCCGCGATGCGCTCAGGGACTACGCCACCTCCGCCGATTGGACGGGCAGGACGCCGAAGCCCCCGAGGGAGAAACACCGCCCGCCGCGCGCTGGTCGGGGGTGGCGGCGGGCCTGAGAGGGATGGTTGGAGAGGGTGCGGCGCGCGGGCCTGGGACGGGCTTGGCCGCTGTCGGAGGAGCCGGATATCCCGGAGAGGCAGCAGCCGACCACGACCACCGGGAGTCGCCCGTGAGCGCCCCTCAGCGTCCCGCCCGGTCCGGCGACCACGATGACCAGGGCGACGCCGTCGGACCGCCGCAGCCGTCCCGGCCGGGATGGGCCGCGTACCGGCGCGGTGTCGCCAACCCAACGGCTCGACCACCGCGTTGCGTGCCGACGTCCTCGGCGCGCACGGCGTCCTCAAGGTCGCCACCGCCGACCAGCTCCAACTCCTGCTGTGCCCTGCGGCCACCTCGAACAAGGCGGTGCGGCAGGCGCTCGGCGATCTCGCGCTGCACGGTCTGGTCGCCAGCCCGACGGCGACAACGGGGGCCGGATCCGTGGACCGGCAAGGAGCTTCAAAACACCTGTCCCATCGTGGAGGCATGGACAACGGCACGCGACTGAGCGGCAGTAGACCTTCCGACCGACCGCGCCCGCGTGCTGCCCCAGATCACCCGCGGCCCCGGCATCCCGCGTACGCGACATCGCCGCCCGCTGCCTGGCGCGCTACCGGGTGGAGATGCTGGAGCAGCTCGGCATGATCTGGTCCGTCTCTGACGCTCGGGGCCACGAGTCCCGGACGTCCGTGGCGGGCTTACTTCACGGCGTCCTTGAGCTTGGAGCCGGCGGTGGCCTTGATGCTGTAGCCGGCCGGGATCTGAATCGGTTCCCCGGTCTGAGGGTTGCGGGCCGTACGGGCGGCGCGGTGGGTGCGCTCCAGGGTCAGGAAGCCGGGGATCATCAGTTTCTCGGCGCCTTGCTGGACGACCTCCCCGGCGATCTGGGCGAACGCCGAGAGGACGGCGTCGGCGTCCTTCTTGTTGACGGACGCCCGGACGGAGAGAGCTTCCACCAGCTCGGTGCGGTTCATCACGCCCACTTTCGACCATGGAATCGGTGTCCACGGCATGCTGCCAGACAACTCGGGCATCCCGCGCGAGTAAAGGCACGGCGCGCCGACGGCCCATGTCGCAGACAGGGCCCCGACCGGGCTCAACCCGCCCGTCCAGCCCGTCCGCCCGTCAGCCGCCCCAGAGCGTACCGGCGCCGGTGCCGCCGGATCCCTCACCCGGATCAGCAGCACGTCCGTCAACTCGCCGCGCTCACGGGCCGGACACAGACTCGACCACATGCCAGCCGACCTGCTGACCGCCCACGACCACGCCCTCGTCACCGCCGTCACTGCCCTGGCCACCACCCCCGGCTCCCCGGCAGCCCGCATCGTGCTCGCCCAAGGCCGCCTGCTCGCCCCCGCACCATGGCCACGCTCCGGGGCCCCGCGCCGCGGCTCCTGCGGCCAATGCCACCCGAACGCGCTGCGCATCGCCGCTCGTCTGCCCGGCGCGGCATACGTCGAGGGATACGCGCTCACCGCCGACGGCACGGCACAAGCGCACGCATGGTGCGCGACCGCGGACGGCACCGCGCTCGACCCCACTCGACCCGAGGACCCCGCCCTGGCCTACCTCGGCGTGCCCATGACCCCGGCGTTCGTCCTCGCGTTCCAAAAACGTACCCTCACCAAGACGAGGTTCCGCGGCGTCCTCGATCCGGACGTCCAGGCCCGCGACGCCGGGCGCATCTACCAAGCCGGGGTACCGACCTACGGGGTACTCGACGTCGGCCGGATCCCCCCGGCTTCGGACCAGCCGCCCTGAGGCCGACGGCTCGTCGTGTCCCCGCCCGCCGAGGGCCGGGGCCTGGACGGCGCACGCGGCGGACCGGGCGCCGCGCCTGTACATGTTTCTGCGCCGGCCGGTGCGGTGGATCGCGCGCGGCCGAAAGATCGCAGGCCAAAGCCCTGGCCATCGGCTGGTCGGCGGGTCTAGCATTCCCGGCACGGCGGCCCCACCACAGCACCACCGGGCCGCCGGCCAGAGCAGCCGCGCCGCGGCTCGGCGCTGCTTGCCTCCCCCCGGCTGGGCCCGTGGAACGTACCCCCGTCGTTCCCGGGCCCAGCCGGGCCGCGTGTCCCCGCGAATCAGGGCATCGAATCAGAGACGGGTGTCCGAGTGGGCGGCCTGACGGGCAGTCTGCCCCATCCGGTAGTGGAGGGCTGGCCGTCGAGACCGTCGACGACGTGGGTCGGAAGCAACTGGTGGGGCTGCGGCGAGGGTTGGGGCCCTGATTCAGACCGGCACCGAGTCCTACCGCTATCAGGCCGACCAGGTTCGTTCCGGGGGCACCGGATGATCAGTTCATGTACATAGGCCAAGGCACCTTCGACGACGTCCCCCTGAGTATGCTTTTCCCCCAACTTTCCGCCACCGGCATCGAATCGCTTCAGCGCTCCGCTCACAGTGTCGCCGCAGCTCAGTCCGAGGTCGCCTCCAAGGGATGGGACTGGTTCCCGGAGCACGCGGTCTTCACAGGCCCTCAGTGCCGGACACAAGTGATCCTGCTCCTGTGCGACATTCGCCCGTCGGGTCCAGGCGACTGGCTGGAATTCCAGCTCCAGGTGGGCTGGACGGACCAAGGCCGGCACGAGGTGACCGCCTTGGTCAACGTGGGCTGCTGGTGCGAGAGCGATCACAGCACCCACGATGGCGACGTCCTCAAGTTCGCCGTCGGTGACGAGATCTCGCTGCCCCATGCCTTCGAAGCATGCGCCGAGCGCATGACGGGGTGGCTGGCCGACCCTCGCGATGCAGACTTCTGGCGAGCCCGCGAGGATCTGCCAGCGCGCCGCCTGTAGGTCCTCGCTCAGGCCGCTTCGCGCTCTCCCCGGTCCGGGCCGAAACAGAGCAAGGCCCTGGCCGCGACTTGTCAGGGAGGCGGCCTGGGCCTGCGACAACAAGCTACCGGCGCCCCCATCCCAGCCGTGGTGGCTTTCGCCGGACCAGACTGCCCGGCGGGACGCTGCGCAGCCGTACGGCCGGGTGACGAGGGCAGCGTGGGCGGGGCAGGAGGAGGGGCTCGGGAGGTGCCGGGCGGGGCGGGCGGAGGCTGACGGCGCCGAGGCCGGCCACCAGCACTTCGAGGAGCAACTGCACGGTGAAGCTCTGCAGCCAGACACCCAGCAGTCCGAGCATCAGGGCCACGGCCGCCAGGATCGTGAGCGCCCAGCTCGGACCGCGGTCCCATGCGAAGCCGGTGGCGCCGCGCCGGCTGCGGCGGGCCTTCGACAGCGTTGCCGCGAGTATCAGGCCGACGCTGGTGATCCCGGCCAGGAACATGTACGGGCCGTCGGTCGGCAGATTCTCGGCGTATTGCCGACGTCCGGACAGCGCCACCGAAACCGGCTCGCCCTTCCAACGGGCGACCTCGACCTGGTCGCCGGGGTGAACTCTGCTGAGTACGGGCTCGGTGCCGTGCAGGCGGATGCTCTCCCGGCCGTCCCCGCCGGGCGCCTGGACCACGATCCGGTCGTCCGGGTCCTTGCCGACCTCCGCATGCACCTCGAGCGTCACCTCGGTGCCGACGGCCAGACAGTCGCCCCGGGTCACGGCGGCCGGGCACGGCAGGGCGGCCCGGTACCGGTCGGCATCGTGGAACGCCGGTGGCAGCAGGGCGATGAACCAGACCAGGACCACCAGCTCGAACGCCGCGGCGACGGTCAGTAGACCGGCGGCTGTCCGGCGAGGCCGCCGTGGCCTGGCAACTGCGGCAGCCGCGGCCTCCCGCCGTTCCCGGATGGCCCGCGCCCGCCAGGCCGCCCTGAGCCACTGACGGTCTGCCACACGCTGCCGCGCCCTGGATCGCTGGTACCGCACTGTTCCCCTTCGAGACGATCACCTCTGGCTGAGGCGGCCGTCACCTTACGCAGTTCGGCCGTGGGCCCGGACACCGCCCCCGACTGTGTGGGCTGGTTGCCCGGCTACGGGTGAGCGCCGGCGGTTCAGCGGTGTGACTCAGCACGCTACTTGTCACTAACAGCGCTACTCGACGTGCGGTTCTCTGGGTGGGTCAGCAAGACAACTGTCGCTGATTCAGCGAGGTGTCGGTCGGTTGGTGATGGTTCGGCAAGCAAGTTGGCGCCGTGCCGCTGATTGCTCAGGCCGTGACACCCTCCAGCGGAAGGCGGTCCCGGTAGTACTCCGACTCCAGCCACGCTTCCTTCACGAAGAGCGGTCGTGTGAGCCGCGCTTCCCCGACCCGCTGGTCACGCAGAAGGATCCCGAGGTCGGTCAGGGCGAGCGATGCGTCCGGTGTGAACAGGATCCAGTTCCCGTGCTCCGCCAGGACCCGGGCCCGAGCCTTCGGCAGGGGCCCGGCGGCCCCTTCGGGGAATAGCGGGTGGGTGTCGCCTGCGGCGTCGTCGTTGAGGCCGCCGGCCAGGGTGACGAGTTCGGCGCCCATCGAGACGGCGGCGGGGAGCTGTTCGTCGTGGATCTGGCCGATGAGCTTGCTGCGGACGGCGAGGTTGGCGTACCGGAAGTCCGCGGCGTCCCCGTCCACGGCGTCCCCGTCAGCGGCGGCTTCGGAGGCGGGGTCGTGGAGGGCGGCGAACGCGGATAGGAACATGGCTCGTTTGAGGAGCCGGTTGCCGGTCCTGGGGGCGTGTTCGCCGTGGATGGAGGATCCGGAGGATCTGGTCGCTGGGGCGAGGCCGGCGTAGGAGGCCAGGTGGGCTGCTGTGGGGAAGGTGGTGCCGTCGCCGATGGTGACCAGGAGGGTGGCGGCGGTCCTGACGCCGACTCCGGGCATCGAGGTCAGGACCTTGGAAAGAGGGTAGGCCTCCAGCAGTTCGGCGATCTGGGCTTCGACGGCGCGTCGTTGTTCGTGGACGGCGGCGAGCGAGCGGGCCAGGGAGGGCACGACCGTGTCCAGGGTGGTGGTGCCCGGGACGACGACGGTCTGCTCGTCGAGCGCGTCGAAGATTTCGTCGATCAGGCGTTCGGCCATGCGTGGGGCCTTGGGCCGTATGAGGGTCACGAGTTTTCGTCGGCCGGCTTTGCGCAGGGCGGCAGGGGAGCCGTGCTGTTCCAGCAGGTGGGTGACGGCGGGGTGGTCCAGGTGCGGGCCGAGGACGCGATCATTCGGGCGACATCAGGTGAGAACCCCGTGTCGGACCCCTCCATGACCAACGGCAGCGGCCAGGCGGTGCGGCGCGTGCCGTATGCCGGGGCGGCCTCACGCCTGTGGCCCACAGGCCGGTTCAGCGTGCGGCGTCGTGGTGGGCGAGGGCTTCTTCGGCGGTGACCGGGGTGAAGGGTTCCAGGGCGGTGACGTGGAAGCGCTTGAGGCGCAGGTAGCGCTCGCCGGTGTCGGTGAGGGTCCAGTCGTGGCGGGTGCGGGCGGTCATCGGCTGGCCGGTGCGGCTGATGCCTTCCCAGGCGAAGTCGACAGTGAGGCGGTGGTCGCCGTCCTCGCCGGGGGTGATCACCGGGTCGATCACATGGTGGGTGCTGACGTCGACCAGCTCGCCCGCCTGCGCGTACCAGGCGGCTACCTCGTCGAAGGTGTGCAGGACCCGGCCGTCGGGCAGGGTCATGGCCAGCTCGGGGTGGAGCAGTTCGCGCAGCTCCTCGGCGCTGTCCGCGGGCTGCTCCAGGAGGGAGCACCAGTAGTGGACGAAGGCGAGGACGCGGTTCTCGACGAGTGCGTCGGTGAATGGCTTGTCCTGGCGGGCGAGGACCTGCAGGTCGCAGATGCTGATCCGGGGCAGGCGCTCGGCGGGGTGCTGGACCAGCTGGAGGTCGTATTGCAGCAGGGTGGAGCCGTTCATCGCCGGTCCGGCGGTTTCGAAGTCGTGGGTGACGGTGACCTGGGCGGTGTCGGGGCCGGTGTGCTCGATGGCGTGGCTGCGCAGGTGGTGGGCGTTGGCCTGGGCCGGGTCCATGGCGGCGAAGAAGTCCAGGTAGGCCTGGCGCCCGTGGACGTCGGGCTGTCCGCTCTGCGGCGGGCGGTGGAGGGTGAAGTCCTCGGTGACGATTTCGCCCTGGTGGTCGGGGTCGCGGTTGGCGGTCTCGTAGCCCGAGTACCAGCGGTGCACCACGGTGAGGGCGCGGTGCTCGTAGGAGCCGGCGGTGAGGGTGGCGCGGAGGGTGTCGAGGGCGGTGGGCTCGGGCATGATCGGTGTTCCTGTTACGGGGGTGGTTCGGTTTCCGGGGTGGTTCAGCGGACCCAGGCGCTGGTGAGGGTCTGGACGGCGGAGCCGTCGAGGTCGGCGAGGGTGGTGGCGACGAAGTCGCGGGCCCACTGCGAGGTCTGGACGCGGAAGGGCGGGCGGTCGGCGGTCAGGGCGTCGATGATCGGGGCGGCGGCCTCGGTGGGGGTCTGGGCGTTGCCGAAGGACTGCCGGGTGCGGGCGATGTACGCCTTGAGGGCCGGGGCGTAGGGGCCGGCCGCATCCAGCAGGGCGGGGACGTCCAGGCCGAGGTTGGCGACGAACTCGCTCGCGACCGCGCCCGGTTCGACCACGGTGACGTCGACGCCCAGGGTGGCGGCGACGGGAGCGAGAGACTGCATGAAGCCCTCGACGGCGAACTTGGCCGCGCAGTACGCCTCGTTGAAGGGCTGGCCGACGATGCCGCCGACGCTGCTGACGGTGATCACCCGGCCCTGGGAGGCGCGCAGGTGGGGCAGGGCGGCACGGGTGGCGGCCACGACACCGAAGAAGTTGACCTCCATGGCGGCGCGGACGTCGTCGAGGCTGCTCTGTTCGATGGTGCCGACCTGGGCGGCGCCGGCGTTGTTGACCAGCGCGTCGAGGCGGCCGTGCTCGGCGATCACCTCGTCCAGGCATGCGGCGATGCTCCCGGGGTCGGTCACGTCCAGGCGCTTGACCTGGACGCGGTCGGCCACACCCGCCTCGGCGGCGGCCTTGAGGAGCGCGTCGGCCTTGCCGGTGTCGCGCATGGTCGCGATGGCCGTCCAGCCGGCCCGCGCGGCGCCGATCGCGGCGGCCAGGCCGATACCGGAGGACGTGCCGGTGATCAGAACCGTCTTCGGGGAGGTCATGAGGGTCTTCCTTGGAGCTCAGGGGCGAAGCCAGCAACCGGGGAGTTCCCCGGTTTGCTCTGCCACGGTAACCGGGGAACTCCCTGGTTGGCAATAACCGGGGAGTTCCCCGGTTTCCCTGGGTAGACTGATCACCTGACGAAAGGAGCTGCCTTGACCGCCCAGCCGAGCGTGTTGCGTGCCGATGCCCGCCGCAACCGGGAGCGGATCCTCGAAGCGGCCGTGCGCGCCTTCTCGGAGAAGGGCGCGGACGTTGCGATCGACGCGATCGCCAAGGCTGCGGGCGTCGGCTCGGCCACGCTCTACCGTCACTTCCCCACCCGCGAGGCATTGGTCGAGGCGGCCTATCGCAACGAGCTGGCCCGGGTCTGCGACAGCGCCGCCGAGCTGCTGGCCGTCAACCCGGCGGATGAGGCGCTGCGGCTGTGGATGGACCGGTTCATCGATTACCTGGCCGCCAAGCACGGCATGGCGGACGCCCTGCGGGCCGCGGTCGCCTCCGGCGCGGACCCCTTCGCCGAGTCGCTCGACAGGCTCGGCACCGCGGTCGCCACCCTTCTGCACGCCGGTGCCGACGCCGGTCTCCTGCGCTCGGATGTCGAGCCCCTCGACGTCGGCTTCAGCCTCGCCGGCGTCGCATTGGTCACCAGCGCTCCCGACCAGCGTGAACGGGCCGGCCGCCTCCTCGACCTGCTCCTCGACGGGCTCCGCCACGGCACGGACCGATAGCCCGCCCCCGCACGCGCGGCACGGACCCGACGGACCGGCACCGGGCGCCGCTGGAGCGTGGCGTTCGCCAGTCCCGGCCTCACTCGCGGCGCGACCACGGCATCCGCCGCAGCCTGGACGTCCTCGCCGTCGGTGGCGGTGGGCCGGACGGCAGCCGCCGCAGCAACGGCCCGTCGCCCGCCGCCGATGTCGGCGACGGGCGAGGGTGATGGGCCGTGCCGCCCGTGGGGTGGGATTACTCCACAGGCGGGCACGGGGTGATCGGAAGGCCGGCTGGGCGGACCAGTCCTGGTCCGTCCGGTCGGGTCGGCCGCTAGCCGCGAGGCGTGTGGAAGCTGGTCGCCCGGCCCGGGGCGGAGCTCTTCCCGTTGGCGTCGACGACCTCGATGGCGAGCGTGTAGTCGGTGTTCGGCGTAAGGCCCGGCATCACGGTCGAGTTCGAGTACGGGCCCGCTGGAATGAGGGCCCCGGCCTGGCCGTTGATCACGAGCCGGTACCCCTTCGCGCCCTCGGCCTTCCCCCAGCCGAAGTCGACTTCGGTCGCAGTGAGCTGGCGGATCGAAATCTCCGGGAGCGCGTGAGCGTCCGCGATCAGGAACTGGTTGTTCGCCACGTTCCAGTGCGAGGCCAGGTAGCTGCCCGGCTTGGGGTCGGTGTTGAAGTAGTCGTCCTTGGTGCAGTCCAGGCGGTCCCTGTTGAGAAAGTCGGAGCATTTCGTGGTCATCGGCTTGCCGCCACCGTCCGGGTAGCACATCAGGTCCCAGTTGACCGTGCAGTGCGAGCGTCCGCTGGAGTCCGGTGCGCTGTTGCTCACCGCGCCCAGGTTGTGGCCGAGTTCGTGTGCCGCGGCGTGGGCGCCCCAGCAGCCGGAGTCGATGCGCGCGTACGAGGGGCCGAAGTTGCTCGGGTTGTCCTGGCCGGCCCGGTCGTCGTTGGCGAAGCTGCCGAGGCCGCAGTACACCTGGGCGTCGGTGAACATCATGTACTTGCGGTCGCGGCGGTTGAACCCCTTGTCCACCACCTCACCGTTGGCCGCGCTCCAGTTGCCCAGTGCCGCCGCCGAGACCTCGACGTCGAGCACACTGGCCGTGCAGTTCGAGTCGGTGACGTACCGGACGTGCCGGTTGCCGCCGGTCTGTTCGGCGCTCGCGCGGTAGATGACGTCCACGTCCGCCGCCCAGTGCTTGATCGAGTCCCGGTAGTCGGCGAACCGGTCGTGGTCCGGGCCGTGGACGTAGAGGACCTGCACCCGGTTGCCGGTGGTGCCGTCGCCGTCGCAGACCACCTCGGTGCCGGTGGGTGTCTTCGACGGGCTCGGTGTGGAGCCGCCCGTGCCGGGGAGGGTCCTGATGTCCCAGGCCGCCGTGCCCTGCGGCAGATCGGTGGTTGCGGGCGACGGGCTCGATCCGCCGGTGGGGCCGGGGGTCGGCGCGGTGGCGGGCACGACCGGCGGGACGCTCTTGTGGATGTCCACGCCGTCGGGAGCGGCATCGGGTCCGTGGGTGCACAGGCCGTCCGCGCTCTTGAGCTCGCCCGCGCAGGGATCGTTGGCCGGCGCGACGACCAGCCCGGTGTACACCAGTCCCTTGGCCGGATCGCTCTTGGGAACGGCCGTCAGCGGGACGTGGTTCCCGTCGTCGTGTGCGGGCTTTCCTGCGGTCGTGCCTCGGGTGGCCGCTCCCGCCGCCTTGGTGGCCGAGGCCGGGTCCCCGAGCTGCCCGGGGTTCGCGGTGGCCGCTTCCGCCGCCTTGGCGGCGGCCGCCGGGTGGGATTCGAACGAGCCGCTCGCCGCACCGATCCCGACGGCCGGCACACGCTGCCCTCGCTTCCGAGACCGTGCGCGGGAGCACCGGACGACCTGTCCGGTGCTCTCGCTGATTCGGCCTTGCAGCGGCCGGTACTGCCGGGAACGGCCAGCTGCCGGACACCGTGAAGCCTGCCGGCCGCGTTGCTTCAGACGGGCCGGCGAAGGAGCCGGGCAGGAGGCTGATTACGCCGAGGTGCCGTTGGAGACCTGACCTCGCTATGGAGCCGGGGTGGCCGCAGCCGCCACGGTGGTGGCCGCGCACGCCCCGGCCAGGCGGGGCCCGCGTCGAGGGAAGCTGACCGAGCGGCAGACCGCGCTCGTGGAGGCCCTGCGCGCCGTTGAGAGGGCCGGCAGCTGACCCATGCCACGGGTGCGCGGCGCAGGAGCCGCGCATAGATAGGGTCGTCGGGCCGCTTCACTGCAGCGTGGCATCCGCCGGTCCGAGGGCCGGCTCCTCGGTCCTGTCTTCCCCCGACGTCCGTCCGGTCTGACGGATGACCCGGGACCGCGCCTGCGGCCAGGTTGGCGGATCCCGGGGTTGCGTGATCTTTCCGCGCGCGGTTCTGCCGCTGGGGGTCAGGTGGTCTGGAAGGAGCGTTTGGCGAAGCCGAGGACGTAGCCGTCGATGGCGGTGGTGACGGGTCGTTCTGGGCCGCCGCCGGCGCCGAGGGTGATGAACAGCGGGGTGTAGTGGTCGGGGGTGGGGTGGGCGTGGGGCATGCCGGGTGCGCGGTCGCGCCAGGCGGCGAGTTCTTCGACGTCGCCGCGCGCCAACGCCTCGGCGGCCCAGGCGTCGAACTCGGAGGACCAGGCTGGCACGGCGCCCTTGAAGAGCATGTCGGGGGTAATCGCGTGGAGGCCGTGGGTCATGAAGCCGGAGCCGATGACGAGGATGCCCTCCTCGCGCAGGGGTGCCAGGCGGGCGCCGAGGTCCAGCAGTCGGGCGGGGTCGTGGGTCGGCATGGACAGCTGCAGGACGGGAATGTCCGCGAGCGGGAACATGGCCATCAGCGGGAGCCAGGCGCCGTGGTCCAGGCCGCGGCGAGGATGCTGGTGGACGGGCTCGTCGTGCGGCATCATCGCCGCCACCCGCCGGGCCAGCGCGCTCGCGTCGGGGGTGTCGTAGCGCACCTGGCGGTAGCGGGGGTGGAACCCGGCGAAGTCGTAGACCAGCGGGGTGTGCGCGGCGGGCGCGGACAGGGACAGCGGCGCGTGCTCCCAGGGGGCGGAGACGATCAGGACGGCCTTGGGTCTGGGCAGGTTCCGGGCCCAGTCGAGGAGCTGGCGCAGCCAGGGGCCGTCGTCGAGCAGGGGCGGGGCGCCGTGGCTGACGTAGAGCGCGGGCAGGGGGCCGTCGGCGGGGGTCCAGTCGCGCTGGTCGCGGGCCCGGCGCAGGGCGCCGGGCAGGAACTCGTCGTACGCGCCGGCGGGCACGGCGGGATGGAGTATCGAGGGCACGGTGAGCCTTCCGCGGCGGGGGGGCGGAGCGGGGGGTGGGACGCATCGTCAGTCCAGGCGGTAGGTGCCGCTGGGGTCGACGGCCTGGTTGACGCGCTGGCCGATGGCGCGCAGGGTGCGCTGCTGGGCCTGGGTGAGCGGGTCGAGGACGAGGCGGCGGACCTCCTCGACGTGGCCCGGGGCGGTGGCGACGACCTTGTCCCAGCCCGCCTCGGTGAGGATGGCCAGGGTGAGGTGGGCGGGGCAGGGAACCGGCAGGGGCTGCACCTGTGCATTCTGCCAAGATGTGACGTTGATCCGCGGCCGCGACGCGATGGCAGGGCACGTTGAGTGATCATCTTCGCCTCGAACCGGCGGCTTCCGCCTTCTCGCGCCCCTGACCCGACGCCGGTGCACAAGCAGGGGCCGTTTCAGCGACCTGGGGCCGCTACCTGCTGTACGCCCCCAAGAACACGACCGGGGCGTCGCTGGTTCTGCGCGACCTGCGCACGGACACTGACAGGACCGTCTCGGACCAGCCCGCCTCGGCCGGCGTCCACGCGGTCAGCGCCGACGGACGGGACGTGGTCTTCCAGTCCGCGGCCGGCGGCATCGTGCCCGGCGACGCCAACGGCAAGTCGCAGGTCTTCGTCCGCCACTTCGGCTGACCACCCCGGCGCACGTGACGGAGCAGGCCGTCGGGGAAGTCCTCGACGGCCTGAACGCCGGACGCCGGCCAGAGCTCGCGGCCCGGTACCGCTCGGGCCGGCACTCCCTGGTCGAGACGTTGGACAGCCCGGACAACCGCGCTGCCTACGGCCAGCGCCGGGCCGTCCGCGAGGACGAGCAGCAGAAGGCCCACCAGGAGCTGATGGACTCCCTGGCCTGTGCCGACTGCGGCCAGGTTCCGATGGAGGAGAGCACCTGGGAGTACGGGCTCCACGGCCAGTGGACCCGCCGCCCTGGCGACGCTGCTGGTCCTATCGCCAGAAGCACGAGGAACGCCAGGAGAAGGCCGCGGCCAAGGCCCGCAAGCGCCTGGAGAAGGCCCGCGCGGCGAACGCCGTGCTGCGCCCGTGCTGGACGTGCCGGGGCACTATCGGGGGGAAGAGGGCTCCCCGCTGGAACTCGTCGAGAAGGCCGTCCACCTCGGTTGCCCTCCTTCCCCTGGCAACGACGTCTCCCTCGACGTCTCCTGACGATATAGGGCGTCACTCATGGTTGGCGCACGAGTCGGTCGAGTCGCTCCAGTGTTCCGACGCGCGGTAGCTGGGTCTGTGGTTCGGATCCGATGACGAGGGGGCGCATCATCTCGATCTTGCCGTTGGTCGTGGTGCCGTCCTCGTGCGGGAGGATGTGGCAGTGCCACACGGCTGTTCCGGGGACGGTGAACTTGCCGACCCAGGCGGTGATGTAGTCCGGCGGGGCGATGAACACGTCTTTGGGGCCGGACTCGTAGGCGGGTGCGGGCTCGAACGGCCCGATCGAGGAGGGCACGGGCTTTCCGTTGTCGTCCCACTGCCCGACATGCCAGCGCCCGACGAGCTGCATCTCCAGGAGGTGGAGGTGGATGGGGTGGGCGTTGGCACCGTGGTTACGGATGGCCCACACCTCCCAGGAGTTGAGCTGTGGTGTCTCGGTGGGCGGGTCTTCGTAGTTCAGGAGCCGGTCCTTGTCGCCGAGTTGCGGAGCGCCGGGCACGTCCCCCACGCCGGCCTGGACGGTGCGCAGGCGGGCCTCACGTAGTTTGGCGGACAGGGGCTCGCGGTTGTTGGTCTCGTCAAGGGTGCCCGGGATGCGGGAGTGGTCCGGGGAGGTGACGTCCGTGCCGATGTCGAACCGCATCAGTTGGGGGATGCGTGGTGCGGTGTTGGGGCCTGGGTAGGGGGCGGGGGCGTCGTTGGCCAGGACCCATTGCTGCGTGTGGTGGCCGGTGAAGTCGATGACGACGCGGTACCGCTCGCCGGGGGCGATGAGGAGGTCGTCGACTTGGGCGGGGTGGTGCAGGTAGCCGTCGTCGCTGGCCACCACGGTCATGCGCGGCGGTAGGCCGTGGTGGTTTCCCCGGTGTCCGCCGACCTGGCGCAGGCTCAGGTGGTAGAAGCGGTTGGCTGAAGAGTTCAGCAGGGTGAAGAGGTAGCGCCTGGGTTCGACCTGCTGCTTGGGTGCGATCGTGCCGTTGATGACCGGGAGGTCTCCGAAGTTGGTGTAGCACAGCTGCTTGGTGGCAGGGGCGAACGACTTGTCCTGCAGTTCGTATTCCTTGGAGAACTCTCCGCTGGGCAGGCCGAAGTGTCGTTCCCGCTCGTCGGTGTGCGGGGAGAATCCGACCAGCCCGGGGTACGCCTGGTAGCCGGTGAGTTTGTCGGTGTGGGTGTGGTAAAAGAGGGGCGCCGCGGCCTGGTCGTTCGGATAGTGGTTGGTGTAGGAGTCGCCGGGCGGCAGTTCCACTCCCAGTGGGGCGGGCACCCCGTCGCTGGGCGCGGGTTGCAGGCCGCCGTGATGGTGGAGGTTGGCGGGGTTGTCGTTGTTCGGCTGGCCGAACGGGAAGATGGGGGTCCCGGCCGGGGGCAGGGCGTTGACGATTTTCACGTCGACGGGGTGGCCTTCTCGGGTCACGATCTCGGGGCCGGAGTAGTCCGTCGAGGCATTGGCCGTGCTGTATGCCAGCGTTTTCACCGGTGGCCAGGAGCTGGCGAATCGATGGGTGTAGTGGACTGCTGCCGTGACCGTGTAGTGGTCAGGCCCGTCCATCTCGGCGAGGGGTGGCTGCTGGGCCTCGTCCATGAAGAACGGTGGCGTGGGCGACGGGGCACAGGTTGGGGGATCGTCGTCGGCCCGGGCGGTGGACACGGGTGCACTCACCGTGCCGGCCGCGATGACGGCCGCGCCCGCGAGCCCCGCCAGCAAACGGCCGCCCAGGGTCCGGGGCCGTCGGCCGAACGCCGTCTTCGCCATGCCACACCTCCGCTACCCGCTGGCGACGCGCGCCTGAAGACGCATCGCGCAGCAGTCCTTCTCCCACCCCGGACGATCACACCTATCGGGGTTGCCGTGCATTTAGCCGGTTCGGTCCAAGGGCGCGACCGGATCACCCAGCGCCCCGGCCCGTGGGACGACCAGGTGGATTCTCACCCGTCATCACCCGCGAGGCGATGAACAACGCCAGCACGTTCTCGTCCACCGGCGCCTGGAACCGAACCGGCAGCGTGAACGCCCCCGCACCGCCCGTCCCACCCTCCCCGGACCAGCTCTCACCAGGCCCGGAAGCAGCCTCAGCGCTGCGCCCCTTCGTGCGCTTGCCGGACTTCTGCGGTACCGCCAGGGCTCCACCGCCCTGGCGTCATGGCTGCGCAGCGCGGGCGGTCTGCCCGATCGAGTTCGAACAACGATCAGCTTCGCGCTGCTGCGGCTGCTGCTGATGGGCATTCGGGAGAAGGACATCGAGATCCTGGCGCTGCGGCACCAACTGCTGGTCCTGCTATGCCAGGTCGGCAAGCCCTGGTTCACCGACACCGACCGTGTCGTCCTTGCCGGTCTGCTCCACCGCCTCCCGGTGGGAAAGCTGCGGCACGTTCTGCTCCTGGTCCGCCCGGACACGATTCTGCGCTGGCACCGCGACCTGCTCAAGCGGCACCACTCCACCACCTGCGTGCCCAAGCGCCGTGGACGCCCGCCCACGGTCCGGTCGATCCGCGCCCTTGTCCCGCGCCTCGCGCGCGAGAACGCCTCGTGGGGCTATCGCCGGAGCCACGGTGAACTCGCGGCCCTCGGTATCAAGGTCGCCGCCTCCACCGTCTGGGAGATCCTCCGCGAGCACGGCATCCCACCAGCGCCCGAGCGGCAGGGCGCGACCTGGGCCGACTTCCTGCGCGGCCAGGCCGAGGCCCTGCTCGCTTGCGACCTCTTCGAGACCCGTACCCTGGCCGGAGCCTGCCTGTACGTCTTCGCCGTCATCGAGCACGGCACCCGGCGCGTCCGGATCCTCGGCGCCACCGCACACCCCACCGCGATGGGGGCACCTCCCGGCCGGAGGCTGGGGGAGGGTCGTGCAGCTCGGACGCAGCCTGCTCATGGACCTCGAGGACGCGGGTAACAAGGCCAGGTTCTTGATCCGGGACCGCGACTCGAAGTTCACGGCCTCCTTCGACGCCCTGATGGCCCACGCCGGCCCGAGCGTCGTGGCCACCGGCATCCGGATACCGCGGATGAACTCCGTCATGGAGCGCTGGATACAGACCTGCCGACGCGAGCTGCTGGACCGCACCTTGATCCGGAACCAGCGCCACCTCCTCCACGCGTTGCGCGAGTTCGAGACCTTCTACAACGAGCACCGGCCGCACCGAACCCTGAAGCAAGCCGCGCCACTCCGCCCGCTGCCCGAACCGATCGACGAACCAGCACAGATCAGACGTCTGGTGGTCCGTCGGCGAGACCGACTGGGCGGAACCCTCCACGAATACCAACATGCCGCGTGACCACGCCGGATGATCTATCGGCACCCACACAGCCGGGACTGGGCCGTCCACCGCACGGCCTGGCGCTTCAGGCAGCCGCGCCACGCAGCAGGATCGTGGCGATGAAGTCGGGAGCCTGGCGTTGGCCCATGTGCCCTTCGAGAGTAAGTTCCCAGGCGGTCTCGGCCAGGCCGCAGAATGTCGAGGCCAGCCAGGTGGCGGGCATGTCCTTACGCAGTAGTCCGGCGTCCTGGCCGCGTTGGATGAGCTCGACGGTCCGGGTGAAGATCGTCTCTGCGCGTGCGCTGGCCTCGGGGATGCCCAGGACGTCGGGTTCGACGTAGACGAGGTTCCACAGCTGGGCGAACGGCGGGTAGTCGGCGACGAGTGCGGTCAGGACGTGTTCCATGGCGGCCGTGTCGGCCTCGGCCCGTGTCAGGATCCGGTCGCAGTCGTCGAGGATCTTCTGGGCCATCGCCTGTACCAGGTGCTGGCGGGTGGGGAAGAGGCGGACCAGGGTCGCCCGGCTGATGCCCGAGCGTGTGGCGATGGACTGCATCGAGGCCGCCCGGTCCTTGGCGAGGATCGGGATCGCCGACTCCAGCACTTCTGTCGCGTCGGTACGCATGGTCGCGCCCAAACCCCCAATG
Organism: Kitasatospora cathayae; assembly: GCF_027627435.1. Lineage (GTDB taxonomy): Bacteria > Actinomycetota > Actinomycetes > Streptomycetales > Streptomycetaceae > Kitasatospora > Kitasatospora cathayae. The sequence continues at coordinate 8,758,756 of NZ_CP115450.1, forward strand.
CCTCTATTGACACATCGATGTATCTAAGTAATCTGCTCTGTATCAGCCTCATTGTACGTAAGGGCCGGGATCGCTCTGATCCGCGGCTCCGCATCGCGTGTGCCCGCGGAAGCGGCATCGCCGTGCACGAGGCGGTCCCCGACCGGACGGGGTGCCCTGGAGTCCAAGCGGCTTCTTCCCACCACGGGCGGTGCGGCGAGCGCAACGAAGCGTTCATCCGCATCCTCGGATCAGCCCGTGTCAGATCGAAGATCGGTTACCAGCCATGACGATGCATCGCCGACGCTTCCTGCGGAGCGTGGGTCTGGGCCTGCCCAGTCTCGCCCTTCTTGCCTCCCTGTCCGCCTGCGACGACAGCGGGGACAACGGAGGCGAGGACGGCTCGCCCAGCCCGTCCGGGCGCCAGAAGGTGATCGTCGTGGGAGCTGGGATCAGTGGCCTGGGCGCCGCCCGCTACCTGGCCGACAAGGGCCACGATGTGTCGGTGCTCGAAGCGCGCGACCGGGTCGGTGGCCGCATCTGGACCAGCCAGCAGTGGGCGGACACGCCGCTCGATCTGGGCGCTTCGTGGATCCATGGCATCGAGAAGAACCCGATCGCCGCGCTGGCCGCGAAGGCGAACGCGAAGACGGTCGTGACGGACCTGGAAAGCACTACCGACTACTCCGCCGACGGCGGCAAGTTGAGTGACGCGCAGGCCAAGGCGCTGGAGAGCTGGCGGAAGAAGGCCGCCGACGCGCTGACCTCGTTCCAGGACGAGGGGGACAAGGACGCGTCGGTACGCAGCGTGGTGGAGGCCGCGGTCGGCTGGTCCTCGTTGTCGGACCAGGACAGGGCGCTGCTCAACTGGGACCTGAACGATTACGAGCACGAGTACTCCGGCAGCGTGGAGCAGATGTCGGGTTTGCACTTCGACGAGGACAACAAGGTCAAGGGCAAGGACGTGTTGTTCCCGCAGGGGTACCACCAGATCACCGATCTGCTCGCGGCCGGGCTGTCCGTTCGCACCGGGCAGGTGGTCAAGAACATCGACTGGAACTCCGGTGGTGTCACGGTCACCACCGACAAGGGTGTGTTCCAGGCCGACCGGGTGCTGGTGACCCTGCCGCTGGGAGTGCTCCAGGCTGGCGCGGTGAAGTTCGGGCCGGGCCTGCCCGACGACAAGCTCGCCGCCGTCAGCAAGCTCGGTGTGGGAGTGCTCAACAAGTGCTACCTGCGCTTCCCCACCGTGTTCTGGGCGGACACCGACTGGCTGGGCTACGTGCCGCGTGTCGACAGGTACGGCCAGTGGACGCAGTGGATCAACGTCACCCGCCCCACCGGCAAGCCGGTCCTGCTCGGTTTCAATGCCGCCGACTTCGGCCGCATTATCGAGGGCTGGAGCGACGGCCAAGTCGTGGACAGCGCGATGGCCACGCTCAGGACCATGTACGGCAGCGGCATCCCCGCGCCGCTCGACTATCAGATCACCCGCTGGGCGTCCGACCCGTACGCGCTGGGCTCGTACTCGTTCAACAAGCTCGGCTCCACGCCGGCCATGCGCGACCAGCTCGCGGCCGCCGTCGACGGTCGTGTGCACTTCGCCGGCGAGGCCACGGACAAGGGCGACTTCGCCACCGTCCACGGCGCCTACCTGTCGGGAATCCGCGCGGCCAAGGAGATCGCCGGCTGAACCCGCCGTCCCCACGACGGAACCTTGGGGTGTTCCCGCCGTGCGCGGACGGCGGAGACAACCCGGGATTTCGTCCACCAGGACCCCGCCGGGCGACCCCCCGCCCGCGGGACGGCGGCCCCCGTCGGTGCTTACCCCCGAACGCACCGGCGGGGGCGTGCTCGGACCCGAACACCGCAGCTTGCCTGCCCCTGGGGCCAGCCGCGCCTACGCGATCGGTCGAACGGGCCGGGCGCTGACAGCAACCGCGGCCGGATATGATCCGCTGCGATTCCGGACGCTGGCATAGACCCGGGGCGCCACTGCCGCCGCACCCGTTCCACCGCGCCCCGTACCCCGCACGACCCGCTGGGAGCCAGCATGACCGCACAGCCCTACGGCGCCCAGCCGTTCTCCGCCTACGAGGCGCTGTCCCCCGAGGACCCCCGCGAGGTCGGCGGCTACCGCCTGTGCGCGCGGCTCGGCGCGGGCGGGATGGGCCGCGTCTACCTGGCCTACACCCCCGGCGGGCGCCCCGTCGCGCTCAAGGTGGTCCGGCCCGAACTCGCCGAGGACCCCGAGTTCCGGCACCGTTTCGCCCAGGAAGTCGCCAGCGCCCGGCGCATCCACGGCCTCTACACCGCCCAGGTCGTCGACGCGGGCACCGACGCCGCCGTCCCCTGGCTCGCCACCACCTTCGTGCCCGGTCCCTCCCTCCACCAGGTCGTCCGCCGTTACGGCCCGCTGCCCGAACGCACCGTCCTGCTCCTGCTCGCAGGCATCGCCGAGGCCCTGCAGGCGATCCACGCCGCAGGCGTCGTCCACCGCGACCTCAAGCCCGGCAACGTCCTCGTCGCCGCCGACGGCCCCCGCGTCATCGACTTCGGCATCGCCCGCGCCGCCGACGCCAGCCCGCTCACCGGCACCGGCCTGCGCATCGGCTCACCCGGCTTCATGGCCCCCGAACAGGCCCTCGGTCTGCCCGCCACCCCGGCCACCGACGTCTTCGCCCTCGGTGCCCTGAGCACCTTCATCGCCTCCGGCAGGGCCCCTTTCGGTGACGGGCCCGAACAGGTCTCGCTCTACCGGGCGGTCCACGAGGAGCCCGACCTGTCCGCTCTTCCGCACGGACTGCACGACCTCGTCCGGCACTGCCTGGCCAAGAACCCCGAGGACCGGCCGGGCACCGCCTGGCTGATCGAGGCCGCCCGCCGCCATCTCGCCACCGGCGGCGAACTGCGCTTCACCGACGGCTGGCTGCCCCTGCAGGTCAGCAGCGAGCTGAACCGTCACACCGCCCTTCCGGCCACGCCCGCACCGCCTGCCACCGTCCTCGACCCGGCAGGCGCCGCGGCCGCACCCGTCCTGCCCGCCCCCGCACCCACCCGCCGAGCGGCGGAGCCGGCCCGCCCGGAACCTGCCCGCGCCAGCCGCCGCCGGCGCGAGGGCACCCGGGGCGTCCGCACGGGGCTCCTGACGGCCACGGCCCTGCTCATCGGCGCCGCGGCGGCCTTCTTCCTGCTCGACTACTTCGAGTACTTCGACGACTCCACCGAACAGCCCGCAGCTGCCACCGCAGACCTCCCGCCCGCCACCGCACCCGCCCCCGCCCCTTCCTCCGTGTCCCCGCAGCAGACCGCCGCCTCCGGCTACACCGCCGCCTACACCAACCTCGAACTCACCTCTCCCGACCGCGACCACGAGTTCGACCTCAGAGCCGGAAAAGTCACCCAGGACACCTCCAGCTGGTACCTGGCCCGCCAGGCGGGCGCCTTCTACATCGCCGAGGACAACGACGCCTACATCGCCCCGACCGGCCCCCTCACGCTCCCCGACTGCCTCACGGGCATCGACACCAAGCCCACCTCCGCCTTGCCCTTCACCACCCTGCGTGTCGACCGCAGCTTCTGCGTCCGCTCCCACGGCGGCCAGGACATCGCCATCATCCGCACGCTCGCCACCGCCTCGGACGACGGCCCAGTCAAGGTCTCCATCACCGCCTACCGCCGTACCGCTTGACCACCCGAGCCCGGACGCATCCGGCGCTGACCGATCAACCGACCCGTCGGCCTCGGCGACATCGTTCCGGATCCATCGCCCAGCCCCCGATCATGGGAAGCGATCTTCGTTCGCTGGCCGTGACACCTACAGACAAGACAACCCCACCGATGTGCCGACCCGGCAGCGACGCAGAGACGGCCGTCCCACCTCTCGCACGTCGTCCGCCAGAACTAGGTGAGAAATGTCCCCGAACGCCACTGCCACCGCCGGAACCCCTTCGGCGGAGCAGTCGTTCGCCATGCCCCAGACAGCAATGTCCCCGCCCCGGAAGGTGAAGCCGACAGCCCTCGTGGCGCTCATCTTCTTCAGCGTCTCCGGCGGGGCCTATGGCATCGAAGGCCTGTTCTCCACCTCCGGCCCCGGGATGGCTCTGCTGCTGATCCTGGTGACACCACTCATCTACAGCGTCCCCCACGCTTTGGTCTGTGCCGAACTCGGCACGGCAATCCCGGTCGACGGAGGCTCCTATCACTGGGTCCGGCGCGGGCTGGGCAACTTCTGGGGCTTCCAGCAAGGCATGCTCAGCTGGCTGTGCAGCTTCGTGGACATGGCCGTCTACCCGATCCTGTTCACCACCTACCTGCAGTCCATGGCCCGTTGGGCCGAACCTGGCAAGCACGTGCTGTTCACCGCAGGCCACTTCCAGTTCGACCTGCACTGGTTCATCTGCCTAGCCGTCATCATGGTCTTCACGCTGGTCAACCTCATGGGCACGGCCAGGGTCGGCAGCTCCTCGGTCTTTCTTGCGATCGTCTGCCTCACCCCGCTGTTGCTGCTGACCGTTGCCGGCTTCGTCCACCTGTCCAGCCACGGCGTCAACCCGGTGACGGAGCTGACCAGCCGCCCGGATCAGCCGATGTGGAACGCCTTTGGCGCCGGGCTCTTCCTCGCCATGTGGAACTACAGCGGCTGGGACGACGTCTCGACCTTCGCTGGCGACATCGACAACCCGCGCAAGCACCTGCCCCGGGCGCTCGCCCTCTCGGTCGTAGTCACAGTCGTCGGCTACCTGCTGCCCGCGCTCGCCTCGCTCGCGGTCGGGCCGGGCGGCCCAGACGGCTGGAAGAACTGGCACAGCGGCTCATTCTCCGACGTGGCCAAGACCCTGACCGGACCGTGGCTGCAGACCACCGTCACCGTCGGCGGCATGCTCGCCTCGGCGGCGATGTTCTCCGCGCTGCTCGCCTCCAACGCCCGCCTGCCGTTCGCCCTGGCGCAGGACGGCTACTTCCCGAGGTGGTTGGCCAGGAGGTCTCACGGCCAGGTACCGGTCGCCTCCATCATCGGCTCCTCGGCGATCTACGCGCTGTTCTGCCTGAGCAGCTTCACCAACCTGATCATCGTGGACGTCTTCCTCACCAACATCACACTGCTGCTCCAGGTCGCCGCACTCATCGCGCTGCGTGTACGCGAGCCGGGACTCGAGCGGCCCTACCGTATCCCCGGCGGCAGCTTCGTCCTGTCCCTCATCACTCTCAGCCTCACGGCCGTCTGCTCCTGGGCGGCGTGGCAGCAGTACACGGAGAACGGCACCACCGCGGTGACCTACTGCCTCATCGCCGCAGGCGGCTCGACGCTGCTCTACCTTCCGCTGGCCTGGCACCGCCGCAAGGCTAACTGAAGGGCGCGACGGCCGACCCGTCACTCTGGCGAGGGATGGTGCAACACCTGTTGCAGCCAACAGGCTCCTCAACACCGCCGCTGAACTGCCTCAATTCGGTACGCAACATCGGCACGATAAGCCTGTTCGATGCGGACGTAGCTAACGAGATGTACAGCCTGAAGGACGGACAATGGCACAACATGGGCAAGGACGCCCCGACCCAATGGAAGCCGTAGCGTGAGTGACGATCAGTCTGTTGCAATTGCCGCCATGGCGGGCATCGGAGAACTGCTGTCGTGCATCGGGCCGACCTGCGGGGACACCGTCGACTGGAGTGCGGCGGAGAAGGTTTACGGGACGCCATTCCCTGCCGACTACCGGGCCTTCGTTGCAGCTTTCGGTAGGGGCTCGATCGAGGAGATCGTCGGCATTCACATCCCCGCCGTGAACTCGAACGAGCAGGGAATCGCGGTCTCGAGGCTCTCGGAGGCAGCGCTTGCGGACGAATGGGTCTGTACGGTCTTCGGCTCTTACAAGATTTTCGTAACCGGTGATCGCTTCAACTCGCCTATGGTGTCGCTTGGTTGGCGGTGAGACGCTGTCTGGGTGTGTTGTCATGGTGGGGGACCTGCTGCCGCAGCTGGCCGCGGTGCAAGTCGAGCGCGTGGAGGCCAGCGGGGATCTACTGAGGATCACTGCCCGGACCAGGGATGACTTGCCGGCGGCGTGTCCGTTGTGCGGGCAGTCGTCGGACTGGGTGCACTCTCGATACGAGCGGCATGTCGCAGACGAGGCGGTGGGCGGTCGGGCGGTCGTGATCGACTTATCGGTGCGCCGCCTGTACTGCGAGAACCCAGCCTGCGAGAAGGTCACCTTCGCCGAGCAGATCGACGGGCTGACCCGGCGTTACCAGCGTCGCACTCCTGCTCTGCAGAAGGTGGTCGACGCGGTCGCCGTGGCACTGGCCGGGTCGGCCGGGGCCCGCCTGCTGGGCGTGCTGCACCACGTGCTGACCTGGGCGGGCGTGCTGAACTGCTTGATGCGCATCAGCCTGCCCGCCCGGGTCGTCCCGCGGGTGCTGGGCATCGACGAGGGGGGCTCCCCCCGAGGTGTGGACACCAGTGCTATGCGGCGAGTGCCAGCGTAACTGATCGTTGTTCGAACTCGATCGGGCTGAGGTAGTTCAGCGCGGAGTGCCTCCTGCGGGTGTTGTAGCGGGTGATCCAGCGGAAGACCGCCAGGCGGGCGGCGCGGGCTCCAGGCCAACGCTTCGCGCCTTGGAGGGTCTCCCGTTTCAGCGTGGCGTTGAACGCCTCGGCGGCGGCGTTGTCCGCGCTCGTACCGACCGCGCCGCGACTCCTGGTGACGCCCAACTCCCGGCAGATGTCGGCGAATTCCTTGGACACGTACTGGGACCCGTTGTCGCTGTGGAAGACCGCGCCGTCCAGGCTTCCGTCCCGGGCGGCGGCCGCCGCCTTGAGCGCGTCGGTGACCAGCTCGGTCCGCATGTGATCGGCGATCGACCAGCCCACCAGGCGCTTGGAACACAGGTCCAACACCGTTGCCAGGTAGAGGAATTGACCGTCGCCGATCGGGAGGTAGGTGATGTCCCCGACGTAGCGGGTGTTCGGCCGAGCGGCGGTGAAGTCGCGTCCCAGCAGGTCCGGAACCGGCACCGCCGAGGGCTCGGGGACAGTGGTGCGGACCTTCCTGCGCAGGTGCACGCCGACAATGCCCCGCTCGCGCATCACCCGCTCGACGCGCTTGCGGTTGACCCGGCGCCCGGCATGCCGCAGCTCGGCGGTCACCCGCGGGCTGCCATAGGTGCCGTCCGTTTCGGCGTGGATCGCGCGGATCCGATCGGCGAGCTCGTCATCGGCCTGCCTGCGGGCCTCACGGGCCGGCGCGGCGGCCAGCCACCGGTAGAACCCGGACCGCGAGACCTCCAGCACCCGACACAGCCGCTTCACCCCGAAGGCGTCTCGATGGTCCTCAACGAACTGGAAGCGGCTCATCACCAGTTCGTCTCTCCGGCGAAATACTTCGCCGCCCGGCGCAGGATGTCCCGCTCCAGCTCAAGCTCCCGTATCCGGGCTCTGAGCTGCTTGTTCTCTTGCTCCAACACGGTGCCGGAGCCTATCGGGGCGCCCGAACCGGCAGCCGGAACGCTCTCGGCGCCCTCCCGCTGCCGGGCCCGGTGGGCGCTGATCCAGTTCCGTAGGGTCTCGTGGTTGACCCCGAGATCATCGGCCACCGAGCGGATCGTGCGTCCTGGTTCCGACAGGTACAGCGCCACGGCGTCCGCCTTGAACTCCGGCGAGTTCACCTTCATCACCACGGGGGACTCCTCTTCCTCTGGATCTCCGCGATCCAGTGTCCGGGGTGTCCACACTTCGGGAGGAAGGCCCGATTTCGCCCTGCGCCGGGGCCACCGCTACGCCACCATCCTGATCGACGCCGCCACCGGCGAGCGCATCGAAGTCCTGCCGGACCGCAAGATGGAGACGGTGACCGCCTGGCTGAAGGCCCACCCCGGCATCGAGGCCGTCTGCCGGGACGGCGCCGGGGGCTTCGCCCAGGCCACCACCGATGCCGACCCCGCGATCACCCAAGTTTGCGACCGCTGGCACCTGTGGCACGGCCTGGCCGAGGCTGCTCAGAAGGAAATCGCAGCCCACAGCGGATGCTGGTTCGGGAAGGCACCCGCGCCGCTACCACCCTCGAGCGGTGGCAGCAGGTCCACCAACTGCTCGATGCCGGGGTCGGCCTGCTGGAATGCTCCCGCCGTCTGGGCCTCGCACTGAACACGGTCAAGCGCTACGCCCGCCACACCGAGCCCGAGCGCATGGTGCGGGCGCCCCTCTACCGGCCCACCCTGGTCGACCCCTACCGCGATCACCTACGCCGACGCCGGGCCGAGGACCCCGCAGTGCCCGTCACCCACCTCCTGCGCGAGATAAGAGAACTGGGCTACACCGGCAGCGCGAACCTCCTGGTCCGCTATATCAACCAGGGCCGGGTCGAGGCCGACCACGCCAGCCTCTCCCCGCGCAAGGCCGCCCGCCTCCTGCTCACCGACCCCGACCACCTGCGCGAGGGCCAGCGAGTGCTGCGTGACCAGCTCGCTGGCGCCTGCCCGGAGATGACTGCCCTGGCAGACGCTGTAGGCGACTTCGCCGCCCTCCTCACCCCGAAACCGGCCAATGCCGAGGCGCTGACCGGATGGATCACACGGGTCCGGGCGGCGGATCTGCCGTTCCTGCACGCCTACGCCACCGGCCTTGAGCGCGACCGCGCCGGCGTCGACCACGCCCTCACCTTGCCCTGGCACAACGGCCGCACCGAGGGCGTCAACAACAAGATCAAGCTGCTCAAGCGGCAGACCTACGGCCGCGCCGGACACCGCCTTCTACGCCAGCGCATCCTGCTCAGCTGACCAGAGCCGAGGGCGATCACCGGTTACGAAAATCTTGTAAGAGCCACCGCTGTGACACCACCCGGCTGGTGAAGATCGCGTGGACGTGGTCCGGACTGAAAGTCTCGGAGATCAAGCTGGCAGGGGACGCCAAGGCACACGAGGAACGGCGCTCCGACGTCGATACCGTCTGGGACGCCGGCGCCGCCTGACCAGGCACCACAAACGCAGCGCGGGCCCCGGCACCGCGCCGGCCCCCTTCATCGCACCGCAGCAGCTACTGTCCCGCGTGATCGCCTCGGTGTCGAGCACCAGGGCGACGGGGAGCCCGGCCGTTTTGCCGCCAACCACCTCAGCCGCCCCCACACGTTCACCACCACCGATGTCGCCCTGGACGTGGGTCACCGAGCCGACCGCCCCGCGACACGAGCCAACCCGCAGCCCCGGTCACTACGGTCGCTGCCATGGCCGCGCCCCCCGGCGACATACCGACCCCCGAGCCGACGCTGCGCCGGACCACCGGCCGGCGGCCGCCCGCCGACGCGGACCAGCCGTCCAGCTACCGGAACAACCCGTGGCGCGGAGCCGAGGTGGCGCCGATAGCCGCGAACATCCAGTGGGCGCGTCACTCGGTGCCGGCCCGCCTGCGAAGGCGCCCGGGCCCGCGTCACCCTGCGGCTGCGACACCTCGTCGACTGACGCCACCGCTCGGCCGGGCGGGACACACCGGGCGGCAGCACCGCTTTCTGCGGTCTGCCGCCCGGTGGCGCGTGCAGGTGGGCCTTGGCACCCGCCGCCGGAGTTCGAGGAATTTGCTGGCGCGATGCGCTCCGAGGACCGAACCTGGTGGGCATGCCAGTGCCCACGTTGCAGGTCCGAGCCCTGCACACTGCCTCCACGGTGACGGTCTACCAGGCGGTACCGCCCGGCGATCGGCCTGCCGGCCGCACGGGAGGGCGGTTTCCGGCGGCGTGGAAGCGGGACCGGATCGTGGATCAAGCCGTCGTTCCTCTGGATGATGTACCGCTGCGGCTGGGCGGCGAAGGAGGGCCAGGAGACCGTCCTCGCGATCGAGATCGGCCGCGAGGGCTTCGAATGGGCCCTGCGGAACAGCTGCCTCTCCCACTACGTACCCGGGCTGCACGCCGACCGGGCTGGCTGGAAGCGCGAGTTGAGGCGGTCCCCGGCCCGCGTGCAGTGGGATCCCGAACGCGATCTGCACCTGCAGCCGCTTCCGCACCGCTCGCTTCAGCTCGGCCTCGTCGGGGAGGCCGCCAGGCGCTTCGCGGACGAGTGGATCGTCTCGGTCGAGGACGTCACCGCGCTCGCGCGGACGGTCCAGGCCCAGGTGCGGGGCGGGGAGCTGGACGCCGCGCGGGAACTGCTTCCCGTCGAGCGCCCCTACCCGACGGGGCGACACGCTGCTGGCCCACCTGGCTGCCTGAGCTGCTGGTGCCGCCGAGTCCCCGTCACCCACTCGACCCGGCTGCGCCGGGCTGCGCCATCACCCACGACCACGCTGACGAGACATGTCCCTGACGCACCGTCGCGGGCCGTCGGCCGGGCCGCCGGGGCGGGCAGGAACCTCGGGCGTGCGGCGGCGGGCACGGCCGGGGCCGTGTCGTCAACGGGTAGCGGTCGGGGCCGGGTGGCCCGCGCGGGCGAGGGCCTGCTGCCGCAGGCCGCGGAGCTGGTCCAGGAGGGGCTGGTCGGTCCCGATCACGGTCTTCTCGACGTCGGTCTGGACCTGCTCCACGGTGGCGGCCAGGCCGGCCCGGTCCTGGCAGCGGGCCGAGGTCTTCGCGAGGGCGAGCTCGCGGCCGATGAGGTCGTGGGTCTTCGCCGGGTCGCCGCCGTCCTGTTCCACCCATCGGTCGATCATGGCCACCGGCTCCGCCAGATGGGCGGCGCTCTGGTGCGCGGTGGACATGCAGTCACGCCAGCGGCTCTCGGCGGCAGCGTACCGGCCGTCGGCCTGGACGTCGTTGACGACCTTGTTGCCGAGGACCTGGAAGGTGTTGAACAGCCGGAAGTAATCGGGGCCGTAGAGGGCGTCGCGGGCCTGGGTGAGGCAGGAGTCGCCGTTGTAATAGAACTGCTGGTGGTCGGGCAGGTCGACGGTGACCCGGTGCGCGTCCGTCCCCAGGAGAGCGGCCTTCCAGGCCTGGTCGGCGTCCTTGTCCTGGTTGGGGTCGGCCGCCTGCTTCAGGTTCAGCGCCGTGCTGATCACGCCGAAGCCGTCGTTGGTGGCCTGGTCGCCGCTGAGCAGCCCGTACGGGTTGGCGTCGACGCGGTGATCGCCGGTGGCGAGGCCCTGGGGGCGGTAGGCGAAGCCGCGCTCGCGCATGCACCCGGCGACGAGGACTTCTTCGGCGTCGTGCAGGACGGCGCGCTGCTCCTCGTCGTAGTGGGTGACGCCGCCGAAGGGACGCGGCAGGGCCCCGGGCGGGGTGGTGCCGCCGGAGGAGGAGCATCCGGCGGCACCAAGGCCCAGGAGGACCGCCGCGAGGGCGAGGGTGGTCCTGGTCTTCATCGCTGGGTCAGACCGTGCACCAGCGGTTGGAGAGGATCGAGGGCAGGTTGTCCCCGATCACGTTCCAGCCCTGGCCCCGGTAGAGGATCCAGCCCTGGCCCTGGGCGTTGGTCTGGGCGTAGACGACGACGTTGCAGCTGTTGCCGTTGTTGAACGCCGAACCGCCCTGGCTGTTTTTGAAGTTGGCGTACATGCTGAGGTCGTTGTTGTCCTGGTAGACGGTCTGGACGCTGCCGCTGTAGTTGGAGCTCCAGTACACACACAGGCCGCCCGCGTTGCAGCCGGCCGGCGCGGCCTGGGCGGCGGGGGCGGTGCCGACCAGGGTGAAGAGGGCGGCGCCCGCGACGGCTGTCGCAGCGGCTGCCTTGGTGATACGCGACGTGATGCTCATGGAGGAGTCCCTTCCAGAGGTGGGATGAACGCCGACCGGGGTCCGTGGCTTTGGCGCCGACGGCCGGTGATCCGGTTCCGGCCGCGTTCAGGGAAGAGCCTCGCCGGATGGGCCGACACGCCGCTATCCACTTTCGTGTCGCCGGGACTTCGCGTTTTGTGGATAGCCGAGCAGGGGGCGGGGCTCTCGCGCGGCCGAGCGACCTCCGGCGGCCTGACTCCCCCGGCGAGCATTGGCCCCAGGATGTAAATCCATGGGCCGATGCCCGCGCGAGCAATCAATCGGTGGGCTGATGCCGCACTGGAGGGGCGCGTGGCAGCGTTCCCCCTGTGCCCCGGACTGGCTGGCGGCATGATGGACGATCCGTTACCACGGGAGGGACCATGGCCACCACGCCGTTCACCGGCCGGGAGGGCATCACGCGCCGGCGCATGCTGGGAGCCGCACTCGCAGCCGGGGCCGCCGTGCCGCTTGCCGCCGTCGCCGACACCGCGTGGGCAGGCACGGCCGCTCCAAGCGCGCCCGCCCCCGCCCCGACGCGGCTCACGCTGCCCGTGCCCACCGGGCCGCACCCGGTCGGCACGGTCCAGCTGCACCTCGTCGATCGGTCGCGCCCGGACGACATCGCGGGCCCCGGGCACTTCCGCGAGCTGATGGCCACCGTCTGGTACCCGGCCCGGGACGTCGAGTGGTACCCGCTGGCGCCCTGGATGCCGACCGGCGCCCTTCAGGCGTTCCTCGCCGACGCGGGCCTCAGCGCCCTGGCCCCCCTGGCCCCGCTCACCGCCGGCCACGCAGGCGCTCCGGTGCTGCGGTCGGGCCGGCGGCTGCCCGTCCTCGTGTACTCGCACGGCGCGCACAGCTACCAGGGCGACCACACCATCATGGTCCAGGAACTCGCCAGCCGCGGATACGCAGTCGTGACGATCGCTCACCAGTACGACACGTACACCGAGTTCCCCGACGGCCGGGTTGCCGTTCCGCTCTACGACCGCAAGGCGCCGACGCTGCCCGGGGACTTCGCCGCAGACCTGCGCTTCGTCCTCGACTGCGTCGAGCAACTCGCCGCCGGGTGCAATCCGGACGTCGAGCAGCGGGAGCTGCCAGCCGGGCTGCTCGGCTCCCTCGACCCCCAGCGCATGGGCGCGTTCGGCTGGTCGAAGGGCGGAACGGCCACCGCCTGCGCCACGCTTGCGGACGAGCGCATCCGGGCCGGGCTGAGCATCGACGGCCCGATGCAGATGAACCCGCCGCTGGCCGGCGATCTGGACAGGCCGTTCATGATGATGTCCGCCGCGTTCACCCGGGCCACGGATCCCGCAGCCGCCGCGTTCTGGTCGCACCTGCGCGGGTGGCGGCTGAACATCCAGGCCCAGGGTGCCGTCCACGTGTCGTACGGCGACAACGAGGCGCTGTTCCCGCAGATCGCGGGGCTGCTCGGGTGGAGCGGGCAGCAGCTCCAGGACTCGATCGGCACCCTCGACCCTGACCAGGGGGTGAAGATCCAGCAGGCGTACCCGCTCGCGTTCTTTGATGAGCACCTGCGCCACCGTCAGGGGCACCTGCTCGACGGGCCGTCCCCGAGCTTCCCGGCGGTTACGTTCCTCCCGTGACGACGGGTGGTACAACACCCGTCGCATCCAGAAGCGTCTCGGCTGGCTCAGCCCGGACGAGTTCGAGGCGAAGCACTACGCCGACCAGGCGACGGCCGAACCAGTGGCCGTCGAACCACCCACACCCGCTCTGACAAGCCCTCCCACACACCGGGGGAAGCTCAGGGCCAGGGCTGAGTCATTGGCGGTGAGGTTGCAGGTCCCGTCCGCGGGTTGTTGTTCCGTGTCGTGGACGGCCTGCTCAATGGCTGTGGATGTGATCACCGTCAGCCTGTCGGTGATCTGCCTGGCGGGGTCCGCGTTGTCGGTCGGGCAACGGTGGTGTGAGCTGTGTTCGGCCCCGTGGGCAACGAGTTCTGTGTTGAGCGCCGCTCCGCCCGGGGCTTCGCCTGATGCGCTGCGAGGGTGGTCTCGCGTCGTGCGCACGACGCGAGACCACCTGCGACCGGCTACTCGGTGCCGGGCAGCGGTGATTAGCCGGGGAGCAGGCTGTTGCAGTTGCTCATCCAGGTGCTCATGGTGCTCTGGGTGGAGTAGTCGCCGGAGTGTGGGCGGCCGGGTAGACGTTGTAGATGTCGGCCTTGATGTCGCCACCGGTCTGCGGGCCGACAACGTCGCCCTGGGAGGCGGCGGGCGGAGCCGCGGTTTCTGCTGTCCCATCAGGGCCGCGGCGGTCTCAATCCTTGCTGACCGGCGTCTCAAGTCGCAGGTAGTCGTCGTGGGACGGAACGGTCGGCCGGGTGGGACGGAGACGGGCTGTCCGTCCTCGGGGGCGTGGGCCATCGTTGGGGCTGGCGGATCAAACCCACTCGGTGTGCTCGCTGCGAGGGAGCACCCGACTGTGCATCGCCTCCCGGGCGTGCCCGCCCCCACCCCGACAGATCGAGCACCATCGTCCGGAGATCCGGTCCGACTCAGCCAACCCCATCCCATCCAATGCGCGGAGGCTTGGTACGTCCGTGTCACCCAACGACTCGCTCCGTAACGGTCCTGAGAGAGATCCCGCTCTCCTGTACGAGGGTGGTGACATCGATCGACTGCATGATGTCGTCACCGAGCGGCTCGCGCCGCACCGCTTGACCGTGCTGAACGGCAGACGACCGAACGGGCGCTTCCGCTGCCTCCACGAAGGGGAGGTGATGCTCTACGAACTCGGATACGGCACGGACGTCACCGTCTGCCCGGGAGAGCTGGGGGATTTCTACAACGTCCAGCTGCCCATGTCGGGCGCGGGCGTCGTCACCGTGGACGGCGTGGTCCTGCCGTCCACTCGGAGCATCGTCGGCCCGGGCAGCCGGGTCTCGATGACGTGGAACGGCGAGGCACGCAACCGCATCCTCATCATTCCGGGTCAGGCCGTCGCACAGGCCCTGGAGGTACGGAGGGCCGATTCCTCCACCGCCGCGGTGCGCTTCGATCCGGTGCTCGACGAGCAGGATCCCTTGATCCGTTCGTGGATCGAACTCGTCCGGGGATTCCACGAGTTCGTCGCATCGCCGCTGAGCCACCGCTCGCCACTGGGAGTGCGGCACTTCGAGCAGCTCCTGATCGACGGCCTGCTGGACGCACAACGCCATTGCCAGAGCGACGCCCTGACGGACAGCGGTTCGGCCGCCCTGCTGCCCGCTGTACGCCGGGCCAAGGCGTTCTGCGAGGAACACGTGCACGAGCCGGTCTCGGTGGCGGACATCGCCCTCGCCGCGCGAACCAGCCTCCGGAGCCTCAGAGAGGGCTTCCGCGTGCACCTGAACACCACGCCCCTGGCGTACCTGCGCCAGCTCCGGCTCGACCACGCCCACCGCGACCTCCTCGCCATCGCCGACGGCCGCGCCGACGGCACGGTGACCGACGTGGCCTGCCGCTGGGGCTTCACCCACCTGGGCCGCTTCAGCGCGGTGTACCGCCAGACCTTCGGACAGACGCCGTCCGAAACGCTGCGCCGAAGCTGCTGAGCGAGGCGAGGGAGGGACCGGCTGGCCGGGAGGGGGAGTGAGTACGCGCTCTCACCGCTCGGCTATCCACAAACGTGCGGTCCCTGGCGATCCGAAAGCGGATAGCCGTGTGACCAAGGTTCGGGGAGGCTCGTCCTGGATGCGGTCGGATGCAGTTCACCGGCCGTCTGCGCCAGCGCTCCTGAGTCTGGGCCGAGCGTTCAGACCATCCCGGAAAGGACATGATTGTCCGAGTTGAGCGGTCCCCAGTCGGCTTTCGGGTGCGTCGCAACTCGCGGGAGGTCGTTCGGACACCCGCCAACCGGGCTTACATGCCCCAGCTTGTCGGTGCTGACCGCCGTTGGGACCGTCCGGATCTGTCCGTCGAGCACGCCGAGCACCAGGGGGTGAAGCACCCTGTCCTCCCTGGCGAATCATCATGAATCTGGAGAGCCTTCTGTGAGTACCCTCCTGTCCACCCGGCGCCGGTTGTCGCTGGGCCTGGCCCTGGCGGCCGCGCTGACGGGCGTCGGCGCGTACACCGCCACGGGCGCGTCCGCCACGGCCGCGCCGGCCCCGATACCCCTGACTTCCTCGGCCTGCCCGGCCGACCTGCAGCAGGGTGAGGCCGACGGCTGCGTCACCCAGCTCCAGCTGGAGCTCAACCTGACCGGCTCCCAGCTCACGGTGGACGGGCAGTTCGGGTCGGCCACCGGCACGGCCGTGCAAACCTTCCAGGCCTCGCACTCCCTGACGCCCGACGGCATCGTGGGCCCGGCCACCAAGTCGGCGCTCGACGCGGCGGCGGCCGCGGCCTCCGGCACCGTGGACCTGCGCACCCAGTGCGGCGACCTGCGGACCGGCGCCACCGGCGCGTGCGTCTCGACCCTGCAGACGATGCTGAACACCTTCCACGCGGGCCGCCTGACCGTGGACGGGCAGTTCGGCCCGGCCACCGACACGGCCGTGCGCGACTTCCAGGCCACCCATGCCCTGACCATCGACGGCACCGTCGGCACGGCCGTCAAGAACGCCCTCTACACCAGCACCCCCGCCCCGCTGCCCAGCGGCGCCGTCGACCCCGCCAAGGTCCTGAACGCGGCGAAGTCCTACCTCGGCGTCTCCTACGTGTGGGGCGGCGGCCACTCCCTGCGCGGCGAGGGCCCCGGCCCGTCCCTGGGCACCTGCGACCAATACTCCGGGCCCCAGCCCTGCGCGGCCAACACCACCACAGGCCTGGACTGTTCGGGCCTGGTGCGCGCGGCCTTCTGGTTCGGCGCCGGCATCGACCTCGCCAATGGGGGCGGCACCACCGAGCAGACCCTGGACAGCCACCTCACCCCGATCACCGAGTCCCAGCGCCGCCCCGGCGACGTCGAGTACTTCGGCACCGACGCCCACAACACCGTGCACGTCGTCCTCTACGCCGGCACCGACCCCACCACCGGCGCCGACATGATGTACGAGGCGAAGGAAACGAACAGCAACGTCCACTACGTGACTCTGACCACCGGCGGCTACTGGTACCACGTCTCGGCCTGACCGCCCGGGTGCCGCGCGGGTGAGGCTGCCGTCACCCGCGCGGCACCCGACACCACCCGCCGAGGGCAGCTTTCCGCTCCAGCACGCTGCCACCGTCGGCGTCATGGTGCGGTGGCTCGGTTTCCCCGGGCGCCCGCGCCCTGCGTTCGTTCTTCGAATTGCGCGGCAGCGGTACTGAGGGGGAGAGCATGAGACCTGAGTTCGTCACGGTCCTGGGTACCGGATCTGTGGCGCGCAGCGTCGCCGACCGCCTGGCCGACGCCGGTTTCACGACCAGCACCCCGCCGACCGGCGGTGCCCACGTGCTCGTGACGGCGTTCGCCGTCGCGGAGCCCAGCCCGCACATCTTCGAGGAGACCCGCCGCGTCCTCGCCGTGATGGCGCCCGGTAGCTGGTGGATCGACATGACCCACCCCCCGCTCCGGACCGACGACCTGTGGGTCCCGCCGGAGGATCTCGCCCGGGTGACACGGTTGCGCGTGCCGGTCACCGACGTGCGCGGCGTGCTGGTGGCCAGTCCACCTGTCGACCTGGACCTTCGCAGCCGACAGGTGTGCGATGCCATCCTGAGGGTCGCCGACCTCGTCCTGCCCACGCAGACCCCCGAGTTCCCGATCGCCTCGCTCGACCTCGGCCTCGCCGAGCCGCCCGCCCCGCACACCACCAGCGACCCATCGGGCACGAGCCGCCGGCTGCCGCGCAGGCGCGCACCCGCTCTTGATAGCGCCACCCCCCTGACCCGTTCTCACCCGGGAGGTGCGGCAGGGCGCTGACCTGCGGTGGGGAGTTCCGCCCCCGGGGCGGTGAGTTTTGCCCCGGGCCGCTAACGACCCGGTCGGGGATCGCGGCTTCGGCGCGTCTGCGGGCCCGGTAGGCGGCCTGTCGGCAGGGACGCGGGCCGCGGGCAGTACCGGCGACCCCGCCCGCGCGGCCGACGCCCGTGCCGTGGCGGGCCCGCTCGGCCAGCCAGGCACCGATCGCCGCGTCCAGCACGTCGCCGTCGACCCTCTGGAGTACGCGCCGCACGGTGGCCTCAGCCGGGGCGGCCGGCCCGGTGTCCGGTTCCCGGCACGGCCCGCCGAGTGGTCGCCCGCGTACAGGGGCCCTGGCTGGGCGGCCGGGGGTTCGGTCCGGGGTTCGGTTCGGCGCCCGGCTCTGGTCCCGCTTGCCCGGCTGTTTGCGCTGGTCGGGGGCGCCGAGACAGCGTCCTCACCATGCTGACTTACCTTCCTGGGCCCCGGTCTGGTGATGGTTGTGGTGGGGGTGGGTGGGGCGTTGGTCGGTGTGGGTGGTTGCTGCGCTGTGCCGTTTTCTCCGCGTCCGGCTGGGGCCGGCCGCTGCGTGGTGGGCGGGCCAGGGCAGGGAGCCGGGGGCCTGAGGGTGGCATCGGGGTTGCTTTGACGCCCTATCAGGCGGAGGCGGCTTCACGGGTGGCCGGGTCGGGGTCGTCCAGCTGGGGTGCGATCAGCTCGGCGGCTGCAGCGAGCACAACGGTGCCCCGCGCCAACGGGCCGATCCCCCGCCACCGACCCCGAGCACGCCCAGACCCTGATGCGCACCGCCACCAGCCGGCTCGCCGAGTGCCGCGCGGCGGTCCTCGTCGCAGGTGCGGGCGCAGCCCGCAACCGACCCGGCGGCGGTTCCAGTCCGGCGGCCTTGGGCCTCCAGGAGGCCCTGGAGCGCACCAGAGCCGAGCACCCGAAGGCGCCTCCGCCGTCGTCCCGCGCCGGCGGTCGGCCACCGAGAACCAGGGCCGGGAAGTACGGGCGCGGGCCGTCTGCCCACTGACCTCCTTCGGGCTCAGCACTCGGGCAATCAGGCAGGGCCGCTGCGCTCCGCGCGGCCGCCGCAGCTGGAAGATCCGCTCAGGAGACGAAGCCGATGACGCCGAATCCGGGGCGGGCCTGCGCGTGGCGAAGCCAGGCGAGGACGTCGGCAATGGCCTCGACGACTTCGGGCTCCAGTGGCGGGGCGTGATTGTCCCGCTTGGTCTGCTCGAACTGCTCCAGCGCCTCCAGGCAGGCTTCGTGCGTCCACACGCCGCAGCCCGGCAGGTAGGAGTACGGGATCCCGTCGGGCATGCCGGAGCTGTAGCCGAACTCCGCAAGGGAGACCGCGGTGATCCGCAGCGCCTGAAGGCCCTCGTCGACGACGTCCAGCCAGGTCCCGCGGAACGGAGAGAAGCTGGAGTTGTCGAGGTGACTGCCGGTCAGGGCGCACAGGCGCTTGTAGGCGTAGCCGTACTGGAAGGCGTGCTCCGGGTTGTCCGAGTAGGGGCCGCCGTGAACCACCGCGTGCAGTGCCTCGTACGCGGTGGGAGCGCCGTCCTTGATCTCGGAGGAGAACCAGTCATCGGAGGAGGCGAGCTGGTCGCCGAACTCGTCGCGGATGACCTGGAGCAGCTGCTCGTCGCGGGAGCCGACGAGACCGCGGGCGTCCGTGGGGTTGATCAGGAAGGGGCTCAGCGAGGAACTCATGTGATCACGTTAGGCGCTGGGACTGACAGCCAGCTTGGCTGCGGCCCAGGGTCGCTCACGAGCACGCGATGTCTCCCCGCGCCACGCCGGAACGCTCCCAGGCCTCGTGAGCGAGGCGGTCTTCCAGGAGCCGGCGCCCATCGGTGCTCAACGCGAGCATGGTGCCCTGGTGCGGGTCGTATGACGACGAAGAAGACCCCAGCGCCCTGCCAGGCCTACGACGCCGACGGCTGGGGCAACTGCCCGGTGGCAGGGCTGCGCACCGTCCAGACCCGGCTCCTGGCGTTGCTGGAGCTGTACGCCGACGGCCCGCTGAGCATGGACTACCGGTTCAGCCCGGCTCGGGAGGGGCGGCTTCGCGGATCAGGCGCGTGATGCGCTCACGCTCTCCCACGCGCCCACTACGACCGTGCCCGGGACGAGTGGATCGCCTGGGACGACTGGGCCGCGCCGGCCTTCGGCGCCACCCCGGAGCGGCTGCTGGCCGCCCTCCGCGGGATCCCAGTAGCCGTCGGAAGGTAGTGGGGCCCGGGAGCCGCCCGGTCAAACTCGCTGAGACTGGTCAAACTTCGGTGCGACAGGACAGCCGTCTTTCGTCTACCTGATCTCCGCCGTGAACAGCCGGACGGCGAAGGTCGGCCGCAGCACGGATCCGGAGAGCCGGCTGGTAGTCCTCCAGTCCGGGGCACCCGTAGCGCTGCTGCTCGCCGTGACCCCGACGCGGCCGGCCTCCCACGGCCGGGCCCCGCGGAACGCTCCCCCCTCGTTCCCCGGAACCCGGCCTCCTGCGCCTCACCGGCCCGGCTCCCGGGGCTGGGAGGACTTCGATTGCGCTGGAGGCGAAGGTAGTGAAGGCCGCACAGGCGATGGTGACTCCTCCGTGGAATGTGGGGAATCCGGCGTCCACCACGTCGACGAAGGCGGGCTCGTGGGTGGGTGGTCAGGCTTCTGTTGGGTGCTGAACAGGAGAAGGCCGATGAGCGCGGCGATGGCGCACAGCGCCACGGCAAGCTTGGTTCTTGCCCGTCCAGGGCGGACAGACACGGGCCTGCTCGCAGCTGGCCAGGCCCAGGAAACGCGAGCGGGCGCCTCCTGCGGTTGCGCCTGTTCCTGGTGTTGGCCCTCCTGAGAGGGAAGCGGCAGGGCGGCTTGGAAGGCGAGGGCGGCGCGCACCCATTGCCACAGCGTCCGCTGCGGAGGAAGCGCCCCCGGACGCCTGCCGGCCAGATGCTTCTTAGCGTCCTGGAGGACACGGGGACCCTCAGTGGGCATCAGAGCCCCCAAACGGCAGCTCAGCGGTCCGTAGCGCTGCCTCCGGGCCAACGGAGATCACGGGCTGTGCCTCAGCGGAAACGTCTGGCGCCTGTGGGAGATCGGGTTGTGAGTTCGGGGAGATGTCGCTCCGGGTCGCCAACTGCTGGATGATCAGCGGAGCCGCGATTCCCAGGGTCAACGCCCCTAGGGGACCTGCGATCTGGCCCGCAGCCGCATAGACGGCGTTCAGGCCTGTCCCCATTACGCATCTGCAGGTGACGGCGATGACGTAACCCCACACCTGGGGTCGCCCGCGACCGTCCACCCACGGCCACTTCGGTACCTTGAAGGGCCGCACCGCAGACCATAGGCCATGGACCTCGACCAGCCCCACACCCAACAGCCCCCACAGGCAAGCCTGCCAAGCTGGCATTGTCTCTCGCTCTCCCCCTGGACCAGGCCCCGTCGTACCGAACGTAGCCCCAGCCCTCCACTCCGTACAGAACGCCACAGCGGAAGGTCCCCGTGTAGGGCCGACCCGCAGCGAATCGTTCCGGCCTCCGGTGTGGCCCTCTGCGAGGGCGATGACGCTATTTGACGGCAACCGGCCACGTACCAAACTCCTCTGTCAGGTTCACAGGCAGGCTGCGGGCGGGCGGTCCGGTCGGTGGTCACGGCGGCGTCCATCGTGGCGGCCAGGGCGGGCAGCTCGCGTTCCAGGTCGCCGAGCGCCGTGTGGGGCATCGCCGCGGCGAACCTGACGGTCAAGACGGTCAGCCGGCCCAAGGACGCGAAAAGGTTCGTCGTCCTGCCCCGGCGTTGGGTGGTCGAGAGGTCCCACGCCTGGATCATGCACGCCCGCCGACACGCCCGCGACTACGAACGCCTCGTCCAGCACTCCGAATCGCTGATCACCTGGGCCGCGATCACCATCATGACCAGGCGCATCACCCAGAGGCAGTCCTGGCGCAAGGGACAGCCGGAGCCCCGCGAAGCCCAGCGGGACTGATCACCTCGGCGGTCACCACGGTGACCGCCACCGGGAGCGGCCCGAGGAACCGTCTGACTCCCACTCTCCCATGGCCTGGACCTGCCCGTCAGCGGATTCGTCAGCGCAGAGCCGGTGCTCGGGCCGATGATGTGATCCATCCGGCGACGGGGTGAACGGGCGAGCCGGGGGGAAGGGACCGCGCATGGAGATGATCAGCAGCACCGGCTTAGGCGGCCAGCCCTGGCCGGAGTTGATGCCCGACCGCCGCCCGGTCCTGGTCGTCCCCACAGCCCCCGGCCGCCTCCTGGCCCTCGAAGACGGCTGGGCTGACCGCGACACCGCCACCCCGGCACTGGCCGCCGCCCCCGACCCGACCTGGTCCGCCGTCTTGGCCGACAACCGGCTGACGATCCGCCGTCCCGGCGGCCTGACCTGGTTCGACGGCGAGATCGCCGCCACCCGCGAGTGGCGCCGAGCGGTTCGCGAGCACCGCACCCTGCTGCTGATCACCGGACCGTTCACCAGCGTCTTCGACTTCCAGCCCGCCGCCGCAGCCGGCCAGCTGTTCCTCCTCACGACGCCGATCCGGCTCGCCGGCGGCATCTGACCCGAGGGCACTGTTCGATTCCTGGCCCTGACGGACGCTTCGCACACCCTCAGAAACAGGTACTGACTGGGCGTTTCGTCCGTGAGGGAGCTGTTTGATACCGGTTTCTGAGCCGTTCGATCGAGCCGCTTGAAGGGGCTTCCGGGGCTGTTGGGACAGCAGCGCCACCACTGCAGGAATGCCCGTCGGATCTGCGCCGTTACTCCGGTCTCATCCCAGGAAGCCAGGTCGAGTCGTACTTGTCCGCCGAGCGCCGCGGCCTATCGTCAAAACGGCAATCGCGCGGTATGCCGTCATCATGACGGCTCGCCGACCGTATCCGAGCGACCTGTCCGACGCCCGCTGGGCGCTGGTCGAACCCACCCTCACCGCATGGCGACAGGCCCGCACCGAACGCGCCCTGGTGTTCGGCCGGCCACCCGAGCACGACTTGCGCGACCTGCTGGACGCGATCCTCTACGTCGACCGCACCGGCATCCCCTGGCGCTACCTCCCGCACGACTACCCGCCGCACCAGACCGTCTACGCCTACTTCGCCCGCTGGCACGTACGCCTGGGCGCCGTCCTCGTCGCCGGCCGCACGCGCCAGGCCGAGCTGCCGCCGCGCCTCCGCGAGCTGACCGCGCAGCTCGTCGTCGAACACATCACTCATCGTCGCCACTTCCCGCACCGGACCACCCCCGACCGAACCGGACCTCTGGATTCAGAGTTACAGCATCTATGAATGTGAAGAATTCTTCAACTCGCGATCGTTGCAGTCGACGCTGGTCTGTACCCGTCCAATCGCGGCCGGTCCCGAACAGCAGGGCGCGTCACTTCGCCGCGATCCGTAGTCTCGCGGACACGGCAGGTCGGCTGCCGCGCTGCCATGACGGCGGCGGGTCGACACCGACCAGGAGCAGGGAGCAGAAACCGTGAACGTCGACCAGGCACTCAAGGACGCGATGGCCGTCGACTGGGCGCTCGTACGCCACGCCCGGGTGATCGCCGCCCTGACCACCACGGTCGGGGCCTGCGTTTCACGGCGGCGCAGGCGCTGTACCAGCCTGTCGCGGAGCCCCGCCCGGGCAGGAGGAGAGGGTGCCCACCCGTCACCGCTCCGCTGTCTCAGCATCCGAAGGACGCTGTCCATCGGCACGCCGAGACTGCCACCGACTGAACCCGCCCGCACTCGCCATTTGTACGAGAGTTCGGGCATCGGTCACCGCCGCCCGCAGGACGAACACTGCCACCTCGGTGACCAGCGAGCTGTGGGCGCCGTGCAGCCGGGCCCCCGGGGCGCTCAAACGTCCAGGGTGAGACCGGTGCCTCGAACTCACCACCACTGCCGCCCCCTGGGGAGAGTGAGCGGCCCCAACGGCATGCCGGCGTGGTGGACGAGTCGGTCGATCATCGCGGCGGCGACGGTCTCGTCGCCGAAGACCTCTCCCCAGCGTCCGCACGGCTTGTTCGAGGTGACGATACGCCCGCGCGTTCGTATCTGTTCGAGATCAGCTGGAAGAACAGGTTCGCGGCCTCGGATTCGAAAGGGATGTAGCCCACTTCATCGATCACGATCAGCGGGTAGCGTCCGAGCTTGACCAGCTCGTCCTGGAGCCGTCCGGCCTGGTGGGCGGCGGCCAGGCGGTCGACCCACTGGGCGGCGGTGGCGAGCGCGACCCGGTGGCCGGCCTGGCAGGCCCGGATGGCACCCGGCCAGCAACGCCCGCCCGTGCAGGATGTCGTCCTCGGACAGGCTGGCCGCCCCGGCGGCCGGCCTTCTCCTTGTCGAAGCCGGCGGGTCGGCCTCCTCGACTTCCTCGGCGCCTGCGGTTGGCCCGCTGGTCCTTCGGCCCCGGGATGGTGTGTTTGATCTGGCGTCTGTGGACCGGTTCGTCGAGGCCGGTCATGGCGGCAGGGCATCCGCCTGGAGGAAGCCGTGAGGCTGGCCGGTGGGGTCTTCTGAAGAAGGTGCCCCGCCCCCGCGACATCCTGACGTCCCGCGCAGTCATGACGGGTATGCACGGGGATCACAGGACGAGGGAACGGGCGGGGACCGAGTGAAATCTGCACGGGAGAACGAGTACGTGGAGTTCGTGGCGGCGAGGGCGAAGGCGCTGTACCGCTCGGCGTACGTCCTCGCGGCCGGCGATGCGCATCTTGCCGAGGACCTGGTCCAGGAGACCCTCAGCCGGGTGTACGTGCACTGGAAGCGGGTGTCCGGTGCGGACAACCCGGCGGCCTACGCGCAGACGGTTCTGGTCCGTACGTTCCTCAGCTTGCGGCGTCGGCGCAGCAGTACGGAGCGTCCCGTCGGGAACCTGCCCGACGGCGCCGCGTCCGGGCCGGACACCGCGCTGCGGCTCACCCTGCTGGACGCGCTCGGTCAACTGCCGCCCCGCGACCGGGCGGTGCTTCTGCTGCGTTACTGGGAGGACCGCAGCATCGAGGAGACCGCGCAGATGCTCAGGTTGAGCAGCAGCGCGGTCCGCTCCCAGGGCACCCGGGCGATCGGCAGGCTGCGTGCGCTGCTCGGCGACAGCCTGTCGGACCTGGTTCCGCACTGAGCACCGCGCACGCAGGTCACAGCCGCCGCAAAGCCCCCATCAGCACACAGAAAAGGTGACGCCACCATGCCGTTTGAAACAGACCTCGCCCGCGCCCTGGACCGCACGACCGACTCCCTCGAACCCGACCTCACCACGCTCCTGCGCGGAGCCGTCGAGCGCGGGCGGAGCCGTCGTCGTCGGCGCGTCGCCGGCGTCATCGCCGGGGCCGGCGCCTGCGCCGTGATCGCGGCGGCCGGCCTGGTGACCCCCGGCATGCTCGGGAGCCACCTCGGAGGATCCGACAAGGAGATGACGCCGCTGGCGGCGCCCCGTGCCGCGATCACCGACACCCAGATGATCCAGGCCCTGGAGGGCACGTTCCCCGGGGGCCGGTTCAGCCAGGAGACCGGGCAGAGCATCGACCCCGCGAATCCGTCCCGCGGGCTCGTCGCCAACAGCGAACTGGTCCTCGACGACGGGCAGGGTGCCGCCTTCGTCAGTGTCTCGGCCGTGCGGCTCCGGCTGCCGCTCAGGGACGGTGACGGGCTGAGCTGCGACCAGACACCCCCGCGTGCCGCCGGTGACACCTGCACGTTGCGCGAGCTGCCGAGCAGCGCCGAGATTCCCGGCGGGGCCCTGGTGATGTCGGAACGGACCGTGGCCAAGCACTCGGGCAACCTCGACGCCGCCTATCGCTGGACGATGACGGTCACCATGAAGGCGACCGGCGCGCAGCTCCAGATGGTGCAGTGGAACAGCACCGGCGGTGGCACGGACGGTGAGGTGCCGAAGCCGACCCGGGCCGCGCCCCCGCTCTCCGAGCAGCAGGCGGTGGCCGTACTCACCGGTGCCACCTGGGCGCCGATCATCGCTGCCCTCGGCTGACGCGTTGCGGGCCCTCGGCCGACCCGCTGCGGCCCTCGGCCGACGCGTTGCGGTGATTCGGGACGACTTCCTGGTCGTCCTCGGGTACGAGCAGGATGTCGCAGTTCAGCCGTAGCGTGCCGGCTACCGGGTGCTCCACGGTCTTGCGCGGTGCCCGGGGGCGTGGACCGGATGCGCCGCCAGATCTTCCGGAACTCCTCGCTGCCGGCGTGCAGTTCGCCCAGCAGGGCGGTCAACTGCGGGTCGCGCGGGTAGCGGCCGGCGGACCGGCGCAGCCGCGCCACCGCGACGCGAGCGACACATCGGAGACGATTGTGGCCAACAGCGCGTCACAGGCGGACACGCTCGAAGTCCGGACACGACGTACCGTGTCCGGACTCCATCAGGGCGCTGATCACCTGCTACAAAACCGCGAGTTCGAAGCCGGCGTTCGCAGGGATGTTGTCCCTGAGGGTCACGACGGTGATGGCGTCTCGCCGGTAGTCGCACGACGAGTTGGGCCGCCCGATCGTCACGGCGTTGCTCGCGTGGCCCCCGGTATTGGCCAGGATCAGGGCGTTGGACAGGTTGATGCCGGCGTTCGGGTCGACGATGACGCAGTAGAGGCCCTCCGCGACCTTGAAGCTGTCGACCACGTTCTTCTGCCTTTGCAACCCGCCGTCAGAGCCCACTTCGGCGGCGGCGCCTCGCGTTGGGGGCATCGATCACGGCTGGCGCCGCGACGGCTTGGGAGGCGAAGACGGCCGACAGAACGACGGCTACGGCGATGACGGCAGAAGTACGGCGCATGGCGTCACCAGGGATCGGCTCGCGGCGCGGCTGCACCGCGAAGAGACGGAATGCCGATGACGCTACAGGTAGGAGACCATGGCAGAGCGCCAGACTGTCCGAGGGGTCTGAACAGGCGCCCGCGGTGAGTGCTGCCGGAGTACCGGGACTTCCGTACCTTGCTCCGCACAGATCAGCCGGAACTCGCCAGCTTCGGCGGGTGCGGGGAGGGCGTAGAGGTCGTCGGTGAAGCTGGGGGCTCCCCCCGAGGTGTGGACACCAGTGCTATGCGGCGAGTGCCAGCGTAACTGATCGTTGTTCGAACTCGATCGGGCTGAGGTAGTTCAGCGCGGAGTGCCTCCTGCGGGTGTTGTAGCGGGTGATCCAGCGGAAGACCGCCAGGCGGGCGGCGCGGGCTCCAGGCCAACGCTTCGCGCCTTGGAGGGTCTCCCGTTTCAGCGTGGCGTTGAACGCCTCGGCGGCGGCGTTGTCCGCGCTCGTACCGACCGCGCCGCGACTCCTGGTGACGCCCAACTCCCGGCAGATGTCGGCGAATTCCTTGGACACGTACTGGGACCCGTTGTCGCTGTGGAAGACCGCGCCGTCCAGGCTTCCGTCCCGGGCGGCGGCCGCCGCCTTGAGCGCGTCGGTGACCAGCTCGGTCCGCATGTGATCGGCGATCGACCAGCCCACCAGGCGCTTGGAACACAGGTCCAACACCGTTGCCAGGTAGAGGAATTGACCGTCGCCGATCGGGAGGTAGGTGATGTCCCCGACGTAGCGGGTGTTCGGCCGAGCGGCGGTGAAGTCGCGTCCCAGCAGGTCCGGAACCGGCACCGCCGAGGGCTCGGGGACAGTGGTGCGGACCTTCCTGCGCAGGTGCACGCCGACAATGCCCCGCTCGCGCATCACCCGCTCGACGCGCTTGCGGTTGACCCGGCGCCCGGCATGCCGCAGCTCGGCGGTCACCCGCGGGCTGCCATAGGTGCCGTCCGTTTCGGCGTGGATCGCGCGGATCCGATCGGCGAGCTCGTCATCGGCCTGCCTGCGGGCCTCACGGGCCGGCGCGGCGGCCAGCCACCGGTAGAACCCGGACCGCGAGACCTCCAGCACCCGACACAGCCGCTTCACCCCGAAGGCGTCTCGATGGTCCTCAACGAACTGGAAGCGGCTCATCACCAGTTCGTCTCTCCGGCGAAATACTTCGCCGCCCGGCGCAGGATGTCCCGCTCCAGCTCAAGCTCCCGTATCCGGGCTCTGAGCTGCTTGTTCTCTTGCTCCAACACGGTGCCGGAGCCTATCGGGGCGCCCGAACCGGCAGCCGGAACGCTCTCGGCGCCCTCCCGCTGCCGGGCCCGGTGGGCGCTGATCCAGTTCCGTAGGGTCTCGTGGTTGACCCCGAGATCATCGGCCACCGAGCGGATCGTGCGTCCTGGTTCCGACAGGTACAGCGCCACGGCGTCCGCCTTGAACTCCGGCGAGTACACCTTCATCACCACGGGGGACTCCTCTTCCTCTGGATCTCCGCGATCCAGTGTCCGGGGTGTCCACACTTCGGGAGGAAGGCCCGCTTGAAGTTCCACCCTGCGGTTGGACACCGATCTTCTACGCCGCGAGGGCGTGACCTTGCTGGTGTCGCTGTCGGATCTCGAGTGGGGTGAGGTAGCCCCACTCGGGGTGTTTGCGTAGGCGCCTGCGGTTGTAGAAGGTCTCGATGACCCCGTTGCCCAATTGGGTGAACCTGCGTGATCTCATCATCGCGCGGCAGCGGTGAGCCGGAGCATTCGTGTCAGCGGCCGGGGTTTCGGGTCCGTCGTGCGGTCGCGGGACGGGGTGGAGAGATGTCGATGGGTGGCGGTTCGGGCCGGGAGGTTCCCGAGGAAACACGGGTGGTCGCTCGCGCGGCGTTTCCGAAGGGGTGCCTGGCGATGCGGGTCCGGGACTCGCTCGGCCCATTGTTTGACGACGAGGTCTTTCGATCGGCCTTCGGTGTCCGTGGCCGTCCTGGGGTCTCGCCCGGACAGCTGGCGCTGGTGTGCGTGCTGCAGTTCGCTGAGAACCTGACTGACCGGCAGGCCGCCCACGCGGTCCGGGCCAGGATCGACTGGAAGTACCTGTTGGGCCTCGAATTGGCCCATCCGGGCTTCGACTTCACCGTGCTGACCGGGTTCCGGGACCGGCTCCTGGCCCACGGCCTGGAGGAGAGGATTCTGGATCTTCTGCTGGAGCGACTGGCCGAACTGAAACTGGTCGCGGCAGGAGGCCGGCAGCGCACCGACTCCACCCATGTCCTCGCTGTGGTAAGGAACTTGAATCGTCTGGAGTTCGTGGGCGAGACCCTTCGGGCGGCACTGGAGGCGATCGCCGTCTCGGCGCCCGGATGGCTCACCTCCTGGATGGATCCCTCATGGCAGGACCGCTACGGGGCAAGAGTGGACTCCTATCGCCTGCCGAGCGAGGAGGCCAAGCGGGTCCAGCTCACCTGGCGCATCGCGGCTGACGGATACCTCCTACTCGAAGCCGTGGTGTCTCCTTCGGCTCCGGGCTGGCTGCGGGAGATCCCTGCTGTCGCCACCCTGCGGACTGTATGGCTGCAGCAGTTCAAGCGCACGGTGATCGACGGAGTGCAGGAGGTGGCATGGCGGGGGAAAGACGATCTCCCGCCCAGAAGAGTCAGGATCACCTCACCCTATGACCCGGACTCCCGCAACGCGGTGAAGCGCGGATCGGCATGGGACGGTTACAAGGTCCACTTCAGCGAGACCTGCGACGCCCCCGAAGTCGGCCGTCCACACCTGGTCACCCATGTCGTCACCACGGACGCCACGGCGGGTGACCCGGTCGTCGTCGACCAGATCCACGACCGCCTCGACGACAAGGGCCTGCTGCCCGCCGAACACTACATGGACGCCGACTACATCTCCGCCGAGCTCCTGCTGACCGCCCCGACCGAGTACGGAGTGCGCGTCATCGGCCCGGTCAGACCCAACACGACCCGCCAGACGGTGCAGGCCAATGGCTTCGGTAAGGCATCGTTCGCCATCAACTGGACTGAGCGGCATGCAATTTGTCCCAACAGTGCCGTCAGCCGGTACTGGACCGAAGGACTCGACAACAACCAGCGACCTGCGATCCGCATCCGCTTCGCCACCGAGACGTGCGCTCCTTGCCCGGTACGCGACCAGTGCACCAGCTCCACCCGTTACGGTCGGCAGCTCACCATCCGCCCGCAGGAACAAGACGCCGTTCTCGAGCGCCTCCGAGCCGAGCAGGCCACCGACGAGTGGAAGGACCGGTACGCGGTCCGCGCGGGTGTCGAAGGCACGATCCACCAGGCCATCGCGGCCACCGGCGTGCGCCAGACCCGCTACATCGGCCTGCGAAAGACTCATCTGGCGCACGTCTTGACGGCCACAGCCATCAACCTCATCCGTCTTGACGCCTGGTGGAACGAAAAGCCACTCGCCCACACCCGGACATCACACCTCGCAGCACTCGACCTCGCCGCATAGGGCAATTGGGCAACGGGGTCATCGAGACCTTCTACAACCGCAGACGCCTACGCAGGCACCCCGAGTGGGGCTACCTCACCCCACTCGAGATCCGACAGCGACACCAGCAAGGTCACGCCCTCGCGGCGTAGAAGATCGGTGTCCAACCGCAGGGTGGAACTTCCAAGGCCGGGTAGTTAAGGATTTCGGCCGGGGTGCAAGGCAAGGGTCGAGGTACACCGCAGTGCGCGGAACGCAAGCAACGCGGCCCCGTTGGAGCAGGTGTCGACCAAGACGCCCTGCCCGTGGAGCCGCGTTGTCTGTCCATTCTGCCTCGCCGCCTGCCCTGACCACCCTCACGCGGGAAATCACCCTGGCCGCAGGGCGTTTCGCTGCCGGGCACCTCGGGGGCCTGACCCCTTTGCTGCCCTTCGAGCTGGTGGACGCCGTCCTGGAGGAGACCCGTGCGGTCCAGCGGAGGCTGCGGGACCTGCCCTCGCGGGTCGGGGTGTACTTCCTCCTCGCGATGTGCCTGTTCCCGGAGGTCGGATACGAACTGGTGTGGGCCAAGATGACCGCCGCCATCGACGACCTGCACCCGGCACCGACCGCCAAGGGTCTGCGCGATCTTCGACGCCGGATCGGCTGTGCCCCGATGAAGGGCCTGTTCGAGGTGGTGGCCGGAGCGCTGGCCCAACCCCGCACCCCCGGAGCGCGGTTCGGCCCCTATCGCACGGTCTCCTTCGACGGCTGCAGTTCCATCAAGACACCCGACAGCGAGCGCAACCGGGCCTGGCTCGGGGGCTGCCCGCACCGCGGCTATCCCCAGATCGAGTTGATGACGCTGGTCGAGACCGGAACCCGCTCGGTGATCGGCGCGGTGTTCGGCCCCACCGGGGTAGGCGAGACGCCTACGCCACCCGGCTGCTTCACCATCTGGGCCCCAGCATGCTGGTGCTGTGGGATCGCGGGTTCGACGGCAACGACTTCCTCGCCGCTGTCCACGCCACCGGCGCCCGGATCGTGGGCCGCATCAATCAGCGCCGCCGCCCGCCGATCGGAAAGGCCCTCACTGACTCCTCGTATCTGTCGGCCATCGGCGGCGTCCCGGTGCGCGTCATCGAGGCCCAGATCAGCATCGCCTGCTCGGACGGCACCGACTTTGCCGGCTCCTATCGGCTGGTGACCACCCTGCTGGATGCCCGCCGCTACCCCGCCGACCGTCTCGTGCGCCTCTACCACGAGCGCTGGGAACACGAGAGCGCCTACTACGCACTGCGTCACACCGTCCTCGACGGACGCGTCTTGCGCTCGGGCGACCCGGTCGGCGTCGAGCAGGAGATGTGGGCCCTGCTGGTCCTCTACCAGCTTCTGCGCCGAGCGATGGTCGAGGCGGCGGAGTCCCGGCCGGGCACCGATCCCGACCGCTGCGGCTTCACCATCGCCTACCAGACCGCCCGTGACCTGCTGATCCGCGCGGAGGGAGTCCTCGAGCAGGGTATGGGGGCGATCGGCCGCCGTGTCTTGTCGGCGCTGCTGCCGGCACGTCGGCCGCGCGTCAGCACCCGCAAGGTCAAGTCGCCCATCTCCCGGTATGCAGAACGGAAACTGGACGGCCGCCCCGACACCAGCCAGACGGTGGCCTCCGTGACGATCACCCTCCTGCCGCCCCCGCCACCCCACCCCGAACTGCCGGCGACCACCGTCCCCCAGTACGTCGGCCCCGGCAAGACCAGCAACCGCATGGCGCGAGTCCTCACCATGCTGCAGCAAGAACCCGAGCGGCACTGGCAGGCCAGAGAGATCGCCGAACTCCTCGGCGACGTCACCCTCGTCACCACCTACCGGCAGCTCACCCGCTGGGCTGAGAAAGGGCTGATCAAGAAGATCCGCAGGGGCCGCTACACGGCAGCCGCCACACCAGCGGCCCCCACCTTGCACCCCGGCCGAAATCCTTAACTACCCGGCCTTGGGCCTTCCTCCCGAAGTGTGGACACCCCGGACACTGGATCGCGGAGATCCAGAGGAAGAGGAGTCCCCCGTGGTGATGAAGGTGTACTCGCCGGAGTTCAAGGCGGACGCCGTGGCGCTGTACCTGTCGGAACCAGGACGCACGATCCGCTCGGTGGCCGATGATCTCGGGGTCAACCACGAGACCCTACGGAACTGGATCAGCGCCCACCGGGCCCGGCAGCGGGAGGGCGCCGAGAGCGTTCCGGCTGCCGGTTCGGGCGCCCCGATAGGCTCCGGCACCGTGTTGGAGCAAGAGAACAAGCAGCTCAGAGCCCGGATACGGGAGCTTGAGCTGGAGCGGGACATCCTGCGCCGGGCGGCGAAGTATTTCGCCGGAGAGACGAACTGGTGATGAGCCGCTTCCAGTTCGTTGAGGACCATCGAGACGCCTTCGGGGTGAAGCGGCTGTGTCGGGTGCTGGAGGTCTCGCGGTCCGGGTTCTACCGGTGGCTGGCCGCCGCGCCGGCCCGTGAGGCCCGCAGGCAGGCCGATGACGAGCTCGCCGATCGGATCCGCGCGATCCACGCCGAAACGGACGGCACCTATGGCAGCCCGCGGGTGACCGCCGAGCTGCGGCATGCCGGGCGCCGGGTCAACCGCAAGCGCGTCGAGCGGGTGATGCGCGAGCGGGGCATTGTCGGCGTGCACCTGCGCAGGAAGGTCCGCACCACTGTCCCCGAGCCCTCGGCGGTGCCGGTTCCGGACCTGCTGGGACGCGACTTCACCGCCGCTCGGCCGAACACCCGCTACGTCGGGGACATCACCTACCTCCCGATCGGCGACGGTCAATTCCTCTACCTGGCAACGGTGTTGGACCTGTGTTCCAAGCGCCTGGTGGGCTGGTCGATCGCCGATCACATGCGGACCGAGCTGGTCACCGACGCGCTCAAGGCGGCGGCCGCCGCCCGGGACGGAAGCCTGGACGGCGCGGTCTTCCACAGCGACAACGGGTCCCAGTACGTGTCCAAGGAATTCGCCGACATCTGCCGGGAGTTGGGCGTCACCAGGAGTCGCGGCGCGGTCGGTACGAGCGCGGACAACGCCGCCGCCGAGGCGTTCAACGCCACGCTGAAACGGGAGACCCTCCAAGGCGCGAAGCGTTGGCCTGGAGCCCGCGCCGCCCGCCTGGCGGTCTTCCGCTGGATCACCCGCTACAACACCCGCAGGAGGCACTCCGCGCTGAACTACCTCAGCCCGATCGAGTTCGAACAACGATCAGTTACGCTGGCACTCGCCGCATAGCACTGGTGTCCACACCTCGGGGGGAGCCCCCGGTCGCAGCCATCAACGAGTGGCTGTGACCAGCACTTTCGAAACAGGGGGTTGCGGCGGGTCCGCGCGCTTCGATGGCACAGGTCAGGGCGGGTTGCCGGTGGTTGCGCGAACGGTTCGTACAGCTGAGGGTCGCGCCGGTCCGTCCCGTCCCGTACAGCCAGAGCCTCCCCCAAGCACCGCTGCGGCCGGTCGATGTCACCCAGCGCGGCGAAGGCCAGAGCCAGCGTCTCGATCGACCCGGGCGAGAATGCTGCCCTTCCGCTGCGCGGCCCAGCCGGTGACCTCCGGCTGGGCCGCTTTGCTCTGGATGGAACTCGCAGGCGGACGCGATGCCGTCTGGCCAGTACACCCGAGTGCCCGCCATGTGGTTGCTCTACCCCCCGGCACCTCGCCTCTGCATGGGGCCGATGCTATGCCGCGGTCTACCCCGGCGCCTGGGGAACCGTGGGCATTCCGTCGGAGGCCTTCCCTCACCGGATGCTTGGCTGGCTTGGGCGGCGAGCAGGACAGCTAGGGCCGCTGGCGCGTCACCAGCACTGCTCCGCGCCGATCCGACAGTGGGTTGACGTACTATCTGGGCGCCGCACCCTTGCGTCGTCTACCCTGAGCGCCGGATGCATCACGCAACTGGCGTGCCGGAGGGGGCTGAGGGAATGCCAGGGACAACAGGGGCAACAGGGTTCGGGGTGAACCCGCAGGATCTGCGCGACGCAAGCGCCGCCGGGCGTGCGGTGGCGGCGGGGATGCGGCAGGACTTGACGCAGGACTTCGGGCAGATGCCGGACCTGGGCATGCCGAACTGGGTGTTCGCGGGCCCGGCCAAGGCCGCCGTCAAGGACCTGGGCGACCATATCGAGCGCGTCACCACCAACATGCTGGAACACGCCGCCGGTGTTCTGATCGACATCGCGAACTCCTACAAGACCACGGACACGAACGTGGCCTCGTCGCTCGCCGTTCCGGCTCCGGAGGGCCAGGGCTGATGGTGTACTACTGGGGGATGCTCAGGGCGGTCGATCTCGGCGGTCTCAGGGCGATGACGAACGCCGTGTCCACGTTCGAGGGCCACTTCAAGGGGCGAATCACCGAGTGGCAGAAGATGCAGCGGGACCTGGCCTCGTGCAGTTGGCATGGGCCGGCCTCGGATTCGACCGACACCGCCTTGCAGGAGCGCACCAACCAGCTGTTCCTGGTCGACCAGTCGATCGAGGACCTGCGCGTGGTTCTGACGGACGCCATGGACACTCTCCTTCTCCTGCAGGCCCGGCAGAAGGCGCTCGTCGAGAACGCGGCCGCCAGCGGCCTTCGGATCGCTGAGGGTGACGAGAACACCGCGCCTGTGGTGGAGATCCTGCCGCCCGGCAAAGGTGATGAGGCCGCGCGGCACGACCCCGAGTGGGTCAAGGCCATGGAGGCGGCCCGGGACAAGCTCGCGAAGGCGGTCGAAGACCTGGGCGGCGAGGTGAAGACCATGGACGACGCCGTCACCGCGGCGCTGGGGCGGCTCGACAACACTTACCTGAGCGCCGGGGACTTCACCCCGGAACGGCTCGCCGACGTCCAGAAGGATATCGACCGCCTCGACAAGGACACGAACCGGAAGATCGGGGCGCCCCCGGGAAGCCCTGGCGGGAACCGGCAGTGGTGGGACTCCCTGCCCGAGTCCACACGCCAGCAACTCCTCCATGACCACCCCGGCCAGATCGGGGCCCTGGGGGGTCTGCCCGCCCAGACGCGGGACGAGGCCAACCGGCTCTATCTGCCCCAGCTGCGCGACCAGATCGCGCAGAGCCTGGCCGGCACCGGCCCCCAAGTGCAGGCCAGCCAGACCGATCTCGACGGCCTCGACGCCTTGCAGAAGCAGCTCGACACCGTCACGCACCCGCCGCAGCTTCTGCTCAGTGTCGATACCCCGATGAATCAGCCCGGCCCGCCGGCCGCCGTCATCGCCTATGGCAATCCGGACACGGCTACCAACATCGCTGCCTACGTTCCGCCGAACCCGGCAGCGGGAACCGTGGCCGGCGATGCGGCGACTGCGCGCGCCCTTGCTGTGGCTGCGGGGAAGGCGGATCCCACGAAGACCACGGCGAGCCTGGTCGCCCTGAGTCTGGGCCCTCCGGGGGACCCGGGCCTGACCCCCAGTTCCCGGCCTGGGCGCCCGCTGCGGGAGTCCTCCACCGCCGTAGGCATGTTCTACAGTCTGGCGGATTCCCATCAGGGCAATGGCGCCACGGTGAGTGAGATTTCCGCCGTCCCGGAGGGGCAGGGCTCCGGGTATGCCGT
Source organism: Kitasatospora cathayae (assembly GCF_027627435.1). Lineage (GTDB taxonomy): Bacteria > Actinomycetota > Actinomycetes > Streptomycetales > Streptomycetaceae > Kitasatospora > Kitasatospora cathayae. Next base: position 8,794,071 of record NZ_CP115450.1, read on the forward strand.
CGCCCGCACTCCGTTGGACAAGTACCGGTGGAACTCCTGGGACCTCAAGGAGGACCCGTGTACGCCTGATGCGGTTGTGGCCAGGACACCGGGCGGCCTCGACGATCCGTCCTCCCACCAGGCCGTCGTCAACGCGATCATCGGCCGCCGGTAGGAGGACGCGGTGGGCGGCCGCCGACCCGCACCTGTCCGCCGGCTAGGTGTATTGACCACGAGCGTTGTTGACAGTGGCAGGGCTTGATCAAAAGTGAAGACCTCCGGTGTGGTGGAGCTGTCTAGGACTGCACCGCACCGGAGGTCTTCGTGTCCCACCGTAACGCCCGCCTGACCGTGCACGGCAGGCGGCTCCTCGTCGAGCGCGTCCGAGCGGGACGGCCGGTCGCGCACGTGGCTGCCGAGATGGGAATCTCCCGCACCACCGCACACAAGTGGGTCCGACGGTGGCGCGCGGAGGGCGAGGCAGGCCTGCACGACCGCCCCAGCAGGCCGCACACCACCCCGCACCGCACCCCGGACGCGATCGAGGCCCGGATCTGCGACCTGCGACGGGAGCGCAAGCTAGGCCCCGCCCGGATCGGGCCGATCATCGGCCTGCCCGCCTCCACGGTTCACCGGATCCTCACCCGGCACGGCCTGAACCGGCTGCGGTGGATGGACCGGCCCACCGGACAGGTCATCCGCCGGTACGAACGCGAGCGCCCCGGCGAACTGGTCCACGTCGACATCAAGAAGCTCGGCAACATCCCCGACGGCGGCGGCCACCGCGTCATGGACCGCCAGGCCGGCGAGAGCAACCGCCACGCCACCACCGGCCTGCGGACCCCGAGCGGGACACCGAAGATCGGCTACAGCCACATCCACACCGCCGTCGACGACCACACCCGCCTGGCCTACAGCGAGATCCTTCCCGACGAACGCAAGGAGACCGCGGTCGGGTTCTGGCAGCGGGCCCAGGACTTCTTCGCCAGCCTGGGCATCACCGTCGAACGCGTCCTGACCGACAACGGTTCCTGCTACAAGTCGCACCTGTGGCGCGACACCCTGCGGGCATCGGGCATCGCCCACAAGCGCACCCGCCCCTACCGCCCGCAGACCAACGGCAAGGTCGAACGCTTCAACCGCACCCTGCTCGACGAGTGGGCCTACCAGCGCCCCTACACCAGCAACCAGGAACGAGCCGAAGCGCTGCCCGACTTCCTCCACCGCTACAACTACCATCGCTGCCACACCGCACTCGGAGGACAACCCCCGATCAGCCGCGTCAACAACCCTGCGGGTCAATACAGCTAGGCCGGTCCTTCGCACATGACGAGTTCGGATGAACTGGTGATGCGACCGGTACCCCGGTGGGGTGCTGGTCGTTGAGCCTGGTGTGCCGATATCCCGTTCACGTCGTTCCCGGGTCCACCGTCCGCGCTTCGCTGTGGAGTTGACGCCCGTGGTGGAGAGGCGTCTGGGCGCTCTGCCTGCCTCTGCCGAGTTTCTGCGCCGGCTGGACGTGGCCGGGATCGTCGACGGGCTGTGCCCGATCCGCGAGGTCGCGCATCTCACGCACGGCCAGGTGATCGAGGTGTTGATCGCCAACCGTCTGTCCGCACCGGCGCCGCTGGTGCGGGTGGGCGACTGGGCCCGGGAATGGGCCGTGGAGGAGGTGTTCGGCATCGCCCCGGACCTGCTGGGCGATGACCGGCTCGCCCGCGCGCTGGACGCCATCGCGCCGCACCTGGACAAGCTGGTGGGCACGGTCGGCGCGCAGGCCGTCACGGAGTTCGGCATCGAGGTGTCCCGGATCCACTGGGACATGACCTCGATGTCCCTCTTCGGCGCCTACGAGGACCAGGACGAGCAGTTTCCACAGGCCAGGTACGGTCATCCCAAGGACCGCAGGGTCGATCTGAAGCAGATCCAGGCCGGCCTCGCGGTCAGTGGCGACGGCGGCATCCCGCTCTTCCACCGCGTCTACGACGGCGGCGCGGGCGAGGTCGCCCAGGTCGTCGGCGCGATGAAGGCCCTGCGCACGATGGCCGGCCGGCGGGACTTCCTGCTGGTGGCCGACTCCAAACTCGTGTCCCACCCGAACGTCACTGCCCTGCTGGAGGCGAAGGTCGCCTTCGTCGCGCCCGCCCCGGCCTCCAAGGTCCCCCACCACGTCTACGTCGCCCTGGACCCCGACACGGCGACGGTCGTGGACTACGTCCCCGGCCGTGACGCGCACAAGCCCGCTGATCAGCGGGAGGTCTACCGCGTCCTGGAGGACACCCACACCATCACCAGCCGTCGCAAAAGCGACCCGGCGCACACCCTGCGCAGGATTCTTGTCCACTCCACCGGTAACGCCCGCGGCCAGCAGAGCGCCCGCGCCAAACGCCTGGCCCGCGCGGCCGAGGACCTCGACAAGCTCCAACGCGGCGCCGGAGGACGCTTCTACGGCACGGCCGAGAAGATCACCGCACGGATCGGCGTGATCGCCCGCGCCCGCCGGGTCGAGGACTGCCTTCGCACCACCATCACCACCGACGAGGCCGGCCGGCCCGCCCTGGAATGGCACTTCGACCAGGACGTCCTCGACGCCCAGGCCGCCGTCGACGGCTGGTACGCACTACTGACCAACCTCACCCCCGAACAAGCCACCGCGGAAGAGGTCTTCCTGCGCTACAAAGGCCAAACCGTGGTCGAACGCCGCTACCACGACTTCAAGGGCCCACTCGCGGTCGCACCGGTCTTCCTCCGACACAACCGCCGCATCACCGCGCTGATCACCGTGATCTGCCTGGCCCTGCTGGTGTTCTGCCTCATCGAACGACAGGTCCGCCAAGCCCTCGGCCCCGAGCAGACCATGCGCGGCCTCTACCCCGACAACCGAGCCGTCCGCCCCACCGGACGCATGATCTTTTACCACCTGGCGAGCCTGATGATGCGGCCCGGCACCGCAACCAGCCCACCCGTCGTCCTCATCAACCGAGGAGTTCAAGCACACCTGCTCGAACTTCTCGGCATCGACGAAACCCGACCCCGCTGGCTGGAGACCTAAAACCCCATGTGCGAAGCGCGGGGCTAGGCCCCAGCCGGTCCGGCGGCCGCCTGCCTTCCGGTTGCCACGGCCTGGTCAATGACCATGCCAGACCGCGCCAGGGCGGCGCGAGGCGGCCTGGCGGGCGTCCGCCGGGGGGCCACCCGCCCGCTGACCGCTACCGTCGAACCTGCGGCCCGCCACCACGGCGGCCGCCACCACCGAGGAGGACCAGGTGACCACCCAGCCTGACCACCACTACGCCGCCGCTCCCAGGCCGGCCACCCTGCACGAGCTGCGCACCGCACTGTCGCGCTACGGCCTGCCCGGCGATCGCGACCTGTTCGAGCAGGACCTGGCCGCCGCCCTCGACTCCTCCCCGATCGGTGACCTCGCCGCCGTCGCCGAGGTGATCGCCACCGCCGGCGTTCGCGCGGTGGGGCCGTCACACCGACGGCGCGTCGGGCCGGTCGACCCCGGTGGCGGGGAGGTAGACGGTCGGCAGGTAGGGCGAGCGGGGCGGAATGGGCAGCGTCGGCACGATGGGCGTGTGCACGGCGGCACAGGGCTGGGCCTACGCCGCGGGCTGCGGCTGGCGGGCTTCGGCGGCTAACCCCGCCTGCGCGGGGAGGACTCAATGAGCGCGCGGACGTCCTGGACGGTCCTCGTTTTCCGATGCCCTGGACCATGACGTCCACCACCAAAACCTCCCCAAAGATTGCAGATCATCAGATAACAGGGCAAAGGTAAGCGGGGGCACTGACAAACCCGGTCCAGCGGTGGAAGCCGGCAGCGGGCGACACCCGAACGCATCCGCTCGACCCGACGCATGACACCCCGCCAGCTGCGCACCCTCGAGGGGGTCAGGCATGCACCCGGGATGTCACGGCGTCCCTGGGGCTACACCGTCTGGGTCAGCGAGAGCGACTTCATCAACAACCACATGCAAGGCGCGTCCGACGACAGGCACCCCGAAGTCCGAAGCGTGCGAATGCCCAAGTGAGGCCTGGATTGGGCACCCCCCAACCCCAGAGCGACAGCCAGCTGGCCCAGCTGGACGTCGAGATCCTGCTGCGCTTCGGCCTACCGAACCCGGGACCGCACCGCTCCACCCTGTTCGCTGACGGCGCGGTGGCCGCCGCGATCATGGTTGACCGGCTCGGCGTGCTGCCGCGCGCCCTGGTCTTCCTCGGCGAGGTGGTCCGCTCCGGTGGCACCCGATTCGCGGCCGAGCTGCCCGAGCCGCTGCCCGGCCCGGCAGCCGACGTGGCGCGCGGCTGGCTGACGGCGGCCGCCGTGGTCGTGCAGAACCCGATGGGGGACCAGCTGGTCGCCCGCTGGCTGGATGCGGTCGCCGCCGTGCTGGCGCTGCGCGTCACCCACCGAGAGGCGAACTCATGAAGCGGCGGCGGTGGCGCCGAGTCCTGCTGACGGTAGCCGCGGTGCTGGCTGTCGCAGCCACCGTGGGCGCGGTGGCCGTCCACAAGATGACCACCGGCAAACTCGACCACGGTACGGTGTTCACCCAGACCTCCGGAAAACTCACCGTCAAACCTGGGGAGTTGTTCTCGATCGAGGTGTTCGCCTACCGGGAGGCGGGCGACAACTGGACCATGGCCACCCCAGCCCCCGACCCGGCCACCGTGCAGGCCACCGGCGACGAGTACGTCGACAACTTCGGCATCAAGGACATGCCCGTCCTCGGCGGAACCGGAAACCTCGGCACCGGGGGCCACTACTACTTCACCTTCCGCGCCCAGAACCCCGGCAGCACCACCATCACCCTGCACGTCGCCTACCGCGACGAGCTCGGGAGTGTCCGTGGAGGCATGTCTGGAGGTCTGCCTTCCGCGGCTGCGCGAGTACGGCCTGGTGATCCCTGATTGACGGCGTGATGCAGATGGCGGGGTGGACGGTGATTCGACTCCCCGAAGGGTCGTGGTGGGACTGGGACGTCGTTGCCTGGGACGTCGGCCAGTTGCGTCTGGGCGCTGGCCATGACCTGACCTATCACCACGGGCTGGAGCTGGTCTTCGGCGACCCGGTGTTCGTCGTGTGCCCGGCCACCTTCCACGATCCGGTGTTCCGTGCGCCGACACCAGACGAGGTCCGGCTCGTTACCGGGCAGGTCGGTGAGACGCCCACCGTCTCGCCCGAGATCGGGAAGGCGGCCTGTTCGTCGAACAGCCGGCGGTTCTTGAGGCAGTGGTAGAGCTGGCCGAGCATCCGGTTGAACAGGTTGCGTTGGGCGGCGGCGTGCCAGTCTCCGTGGTCGTCGCGGCGGCGTCGGTAGTGGGCCTTGGCGCCGGGGGAGGCGGTGATGGCGGAGAAGGCCCAGAGGTAGCCGGCGTGGTTGAGCCGGTAGTTCTTGACCCACCTTCGGGTGATGCTGGACTTCTTGCCGGAGGCCCGGGTGACGGGGGATGCGCCGGCGTAGGCCTTGAGGCCGCGGGCGTCGGCGAACCGCTGCCGGTCGTCGCCGAGCTCGGCGAGCACCCGGGCGCCGAGCTGAACACCCAGGCCAGGGAAGCTGAGGATGATCTCGGCGTCCGGGTGCTGGGGAAACGATTCCTCAACCGCTTGGGCGAGGCCGTCGGCGGCCTTCGACGCGGCTTCCAGCTGGCCTAGGAGGGCGAGCATCTGCTTGCCGAGCGCGTCCTCGACCAGGGCGGGCTGGTGAGCCCACTCGGTGCGGAAGGCCTCGCGTAGTCGCTCCACCTCCGGTTCGATACTGCGCTTGCGGCCGGCCCGCTTGAGCGCTGCGATGATCTGGGGGCGGGTCAGGCGAGCGGCCTGGCGGGGGGTGGGGGCGAGTTTGAGCAACTCGCGGGCTTCCGGCCGGCACAGGCCGTTCTCCCACTTGGCGAACGCCTCCAGGGCAGCGGGGTAGTACTCGCGCAGCAGCGAGCGGAGTTGGTTGGCGACCTGCTGCCGGTTCCAGATTGCGTCCTGCTGGGCCCGGGCGAGGACGGTGATGGCGCGGGCCAGGTCGCTGTCGTTGGGCAGGGATCGGTGGGCGTGCATGTCGGTGCGCAGGATGTTCGCTAGGACCAGGGCGTCGCCGGGGTCGGATTTCTTGCGGGAGACTGCATGCCGGTCGCGGTAGCGGGCAGCGGCCATCGGGTTGATCGCAAAGACCTGCCGCCGCCCGGTCCGCAGCACCGTAACCAGCAGGCCGCGCGAGGTCTCGATCGCGACCGGGATCGGGTTGTCCTCGGTGTCTCCGTACTCGGCGAGCAGGTCCAGCAGCAGCTTGTAGCCGGCTGCGTCGTCGGTGATGTGCCGCTTGGCGAGGAGCTGGCCTGTGTCGTCGACCAGGGCGACGTCGTGCGTTCGTTCGGCCCAGTCGATGCCGCAGTAGATCAAGTTGTTCCCTCCCCAGGGGCACGGATGTTTGCGCTGGTCACGAGCACATGCGGGCCACGCAGCGACCTAATCCCAGGACTCGACCACCGGTCGGTCCGCCACCTCACTAGCCGTTCGTGGCACCAGCTCGCCCCACGGGCCTCGGTCTTCTCGGGAGCTCGGATGGCTCGCGACTTCGAAGAGGTCACCGCGGGACGGGCTCGCACCACCAACACCAACGAGCGATCGTGCGAACGGTGTTGACTGTCCTGGACTACCTCACCAACCTGCTCGCCGAGCGAACCGTCCTCATCTGGTCCTCCAGCGACCTCGACCCCCTCTACGGAGCATGATCGCTCTCGGGCTGGTGCTCTCCGCGCTCACCGGCGACCCGCGCGCACTGCTGGTCCGCGAGGCGTGGACGGGGATGCTCGGCGGCCTGATCGGGGTCTGGCTGCTGGCCTCGGTGCTCTACGGGCGGCCTGCGCTGATGGTGATCTTCCGCTCGTTCGTCCTGGTCAAGGCGGGTGAGGACGGCCTGCGGGCGTGGGAGGGGCGCTGGGGCGAGGGCGCCGGCTTCCGGCACAGTCTGCGGGTGCTCACGGCCGTCTGGGGTGTCGCGAGCCTGCTGAACGCGTTCGCTCAGCTCGCCTTCGCCTACCTGCAGCCGACCGACCGGCTCGCCGCCGCACTGGCCACCCGCACCACCGCAACCTCCACCACCGACTTCCTCACCACCGCCCTCCCTCCACGCCCTGACCATCGGCCCATCGAGGAGGAAACCCCGATGACCGCCTCCCGCCCGGCGTCGTGGCCCTCCCCCCTCGAGCCCGCCCTCACCCGGCGCATCTACGCGGTACGGCGGCGGGAGGCCGCCCGCCCCGCCGTCCGGGCGGTCTTCGAGGCGCTGGCCGATGCCACCGCCGCCGAAGTACCGTCCTGACCACGCAGTTTGAGCAGACCCCGGCGATCGCGGAAATTTCTTCGAGCCCACCTGCAACCCCTGCGGGGGATGCACGTCTATCTGAGTGAAGGCGCGGGGAACGGAACCGACGAGTTCGGGGGGCCAGCACCGAGCGCCTTCGAGCAACGCACCACACCTCACCATCGGCATCGCAGCTGAAGGAGCGCGCCCTTCAGCTGACTGTTATCTCCGCTGTCGTACAGACCTGTACGCAACTCAACTCTTTGGGGGAAACCATGAACCGCACCGTCAAGCGTGCCGCTGTGCTCGCCGCCGCCTGCTCGCTCGGCCTGCTCGGCGTGTCGAGCGCCAGTGCCGACGTCACCCCGCCCACCGGGCAGAATGTCTACGGCGTCCCGAACCTGAACTACTGCCACGGGTGGCTGAACACCAACTGGAGCCCGGTCCGCGAGGCCCAGGCCGTGGTGGGCGCCGACACCCCGACCGGCGTGGCGGTCACCTGCACGGCCCAGCTCTACGACTTCCAGGCCGGCCCGACCGGCCAGACCTACACCGTCACCAACGGCGGTTACGCCGCTGGCGGTTGGGTCAACGACAACACCGGCGGCGACTACAAGTACGTCTGTGTCAGCGAGATGGATGTCTACCTGGCCACCCACGCGGTGTCGGGCAACTACGCCGGCTGCAGCTCCATGTACTGAGCCTGCCTGAAAGGCAGTTGACCACCTCCGCCCCACCCGCACGGCACCACGCGGGCGGGGCGGAGGTTCTACCCAGCGCCCGCCCTCGACGGCCCGGGCGAGCCCGTGCGCGACTCAGCCGCCCTGTCCCAGACCAGCGCCGTTCCGTTCTCCCGCTCCCTGTCCTCTGACAGGAGATCTTGACCATTTGCCACTGGAGTTTGACTGGCCCCGCTGCCCTTCGATGGCAACTCGGCCCGTAGGCGGCCTGAGCCGTCAATCCTGCCGGTCGGCGGCGAAGGCGGCGTGGCCTGGATCGAGGGCGGCCTCAAGTCGCTGCCGGAGTTCTGGTGGGCAGGCGGGGTTGGCGGCCACTTTGCGGCGGACCCCGCGCGATGGGTCTTCGGCGAGCGCCGTGAGCACATCGAGCGGGAGGTTCGGGTTGCCGGCCAGCCAGCTCCGGTTCTCTGTGGAGGCGGACATGGCCGCAGCCCGCATCAGCTTCCGGTTGGTCGTCCGGTACAGGGCCCACCAGCGGACGTGGTCCTGCCTACTGAGCGCCGCGGCGTTGACCAGCTTGGGTGGCACTGCCGGGTTGAGGATGACAAAGACCCGCACCTGCTGGTCCGGGTCGCGTGCGAGCTCCTCCAGAAGGTCGGCGGGCGTACTGGGGTTCGAGGCCACGGCGGCGCGGATCTGCCACTCGTCGCGAGCCGCCGACCGCAGGGCCGCTATGTCGCTGGTCCGGCCGACGGCACTGCGCCGCACGTCCGAGACCGGATCGTCGAGCATCTGGTCCACCAAATCGGAGGGTGTACCGGGATGGGCGAGCACCGCGACGCGGACGTCGGAGGCCGGGCTGGCCGCCAGGGTGCGCAGAAGGCGTTCCGGCAGGTCCTCCCGGAGACGCGGGCCGGTTCGCCGGCCGTAGTCAACGATCCACTCGTCCGCGTGGTACCACGCGGGGGCCTGGAGCATCCGTTCGCAGCCTGGTGTGAAGACGGTGTTGCAGGGCCGCTGTTCTTCCATGGCGTCCTCCTGACGGTGGGCGGACCTGAAGCTTAATGTCAGTTAGACGATAACAGCTTATCGTCTACTGGACGATAAGGGGCTGCTGGGACGCCCTCGCCGCCGTCCACAGGGCCAGTCACAAGCCAGGACTGCGTGTGAGTTCTCGGTCTGACGGCGTAGGTGCTGAGTGATCTGGCGTGCTGCCCCGTCGATTGGATGAGAAAACCGGGCGATGCGCTGACTAGCCGTTGCTCTATCGAGCTTGGTGATCGTGAGTTCGAGACTGCCGACTCGGTCGGGTGATCTTCTGGTCGGCAGGGCATGAAAGTGGGGCCTCCCGCACAGCTCGTGGGTGTCGAATCCAGCCGAGCAACAGGAGGCCCTGGTGCCGCAGTCTTCCGTCTCCGTGACGTTGCCGTCCAACTCCGCACCCCTGTCGTGTGATTGCCTCGCTCACCGGTTCGGGAACGCCGGGGACCGGCCGTACAGGCGTCCGAGGTACCCCTCGGACATGACCGACGCGGAGTGGGCCGTCGTGCGCGACGCGATGCCCGTGCCCGCCTGGCTGGAAGGCCGCGGCGGGCAGCCGGAGAGCTACTGCCACCGGCAGCTGGTCGACGCGGTGCGCTACCTGGTCGCGGGCGGCATCGCCTGGAGGGCGGTACCCGCGGACTTCCCCGCATGGGACCGCGTCTACGCCTTCTTCCGGCGCTGGCGGGACAAGGGCCTGGTCGCCGAGTTCCACGACCGGCTGCGCGACAGGGTCCGCAAGGCGGCGGGCCGTGATCCGGAGCCGACCGCCGGGATCATCGACGCGCAGTCGGTGAAAGGGGCCGCGTCGGTGCCGGCCACGAGCCGGGGGTTCGACGGCGGGAAGAAGGTGAACGGCCGCAAGAGGCACATCGTCGTGGACACCCTCGGGCTGCTGCTGGTCGTGATGGTCACCGCCGCATCCGTCACCGACCGCGAGGCAGGCCGCACGCTGCTGGAGCGGCTGCGTGAGCGGCACTGGCGCATCTCGCTGGTATGGGCCGACGGCGGCTACACCGGACGCCTGGTCGACCTCGCCCGCGATGCCCTGCGGATCGCGCTGACAGTGGTCCGACGCACCGACGACGCCACGGGCTTCGTGGTGCTGCCGAAAAGGTGGCTGGTGGAACGGACGTTCGCATGGCTGATGCACTCACGCCGCCTGGCCCGCGACTACGAGACCCGCACCGACACCTCCGAGGCGATGATCCGGTGGTCGATGAGCATGGTCATGAGCCGCCGGCTCGCCCGGCGAGCACGCTGAACATCCCCGGCCGTTCCTCGACGAGCCAGCCCCGCGCGGCTGGCTTTGTTCACGAGAACGGACAGCAGATGTTCATCACTCCGCGGTGCGGTGAAGCACAGACGCCGATCGTTATCGCGGCTGCTGGGGTCCGGCCAGCAGTGGTGCGTCCCGGGACAGGGATCTTGTGGGCGTCGTATATGGGAAGCGGCGGGTTGATCGGTTCCGGCAGGATGGCGCGGTGAACTTCTTCTTCCGTCGCCAGCAACCCCTCTTGCAGCCTTCCCCGGGCGTGGATGCCGTGGAGCGTGTCCGGCTGGTGGTTGCCGAGGCGCGGTCTCGGGACGGGGATGTGTTCGAGGGGCTGATCACCGCGCTGCTGGAGGTCGGCTCGGCCGGGGATCTTGAAGACTCGTTCGAGGCGCTGCGTGTGCTGGCGGGACGTCCGGCGCTGCTGCTGCGCCTGGACGCCTTCATACGACGGCAGTCGGCGTACTCGACGCGCCCCGCCCCGTCACTCACCGAGGCCGACCCGGTAGCCCTTGTCCTGGCGGCCTCGCACGCCGATGGCCGCGTCCGTGAGCGCGCGGTGCGGCGGATGCTGAACCAGCCGCGTCCCGAGCTGATGCCGTTTATCGTCTTGCGGACCAGCGACTGGGTCCGTCAGGTCCGGGATCCCGCGTGCGCGGCTCTGGCCGTGCTGCTCCATGAGAACCCCCTGCTGGCCACCCCGGCGACCGTGCGCACGGCCCTGCTGATCAACCGGCGCCGGCGCGGCGCCTTCGCCCACGCTCAACTGCTCGTGCCGCTGCTGGCCGAGTCGGGCACGGCCCTGTCCGGAACGCTTCTCACGGCCCCCGAGCCGGCGGTACGGCGCTTCGTCCTCGACACCGCCGCGCACCGCCTTGGACTTCGCGACCTCGCCGCCCTCGCCGAGAGCGACCCCGACCGGCAGGTCAGAGCCCGGGCCGCCGAGGCCGCCGCCCGGCAGGCGGTGTGGACCGACCAGGTCGAGCTGCTGCGCCGCCTGGCCCGCAGCCGCCACGCCGAGGTACGGATCACCGCCCTCACAGGGCTGATGCGCACCGGCTCCCCGCAGAACGTGGTGCCGTATCTCGACGATCCGTCCGCACTGATCCGGGCCCTCGCGCGAGAGGCGGCACGCCGCACCGGTACGGATCCACTGGCGTACTACCGCGCGGCCATCCAGGCGGCCGAGCCGCAGGTCGGGGCAGTCGCAGGGCTCGCCGAGACCGGCAGCCGGGCCGACGGCCCACTGCTCACCGCCCTGCTGGACAACCCCGCCCCTCAAGTCCGCGTCCACGCGCTGCGCGCCCTACGGAGCCTCGACATGGTGCCCGTGCCCCGGGTCACGGCGCTGCTGCGGGACGGCTCCACCGCGGTGGTCAAGGAGGCCGCCGCCACGCTCGCCCCCAGCGCCACCCAACTGCCTGCCGACCTGCTGTGGGACATGCTCACCGACCCGCAGCGACCGGCCGTCCGACGGGCCGGCTACCGGTTGCTGACCCGGCACGACCGCCTCACCGCACTGCGCGCCGCCCTCGTCGTGAGCGGCGACACCCATCCCCGACTCTCTGCCCAGGGCAGGACCGACGCCACCACCCAGATCCGCAACCTGGCCCCGCACCCCTGGCGCACCCGCCCGGCTCCGCCCCTCGGCGCCAGCCCCGCACAGGCCGCCGAACTGCTCGCCCTGGCGGAGCAGCGGCGTACCGAGCTCACCGAGGACGTGGTCCGACTGCTGATTGACGCGCTTCGTCCGGGGCCCGGCAACCGGTAGCCAAGTCGCAGGCAGGGGCACCTCGTGCGGCCCGCTCGTGTTCGGCGTGTGGGTTTCACCGAGTTCGGCACAGGCGTTCCAAGGCCGACGGCCGGTTACGGCCGGTCAGGAGCCCTCCAGGCCGACCGGGTGTGTGAGAGCGAGGCCAGCCGCGTGCTGCCGCCCTTGCTGCCGGACTGGGAACCGATCCTCGATGGCCACTGCTGCACCTGTCGACGGGAGCCGATCACACCGACCCGCCCTGCATCCACGTCGGCTCCCGCAAGGACCATGCCACCGTTGATCCAGCAGGCGGCGCCCGGGCCGCTGTGACGGATACCGCTCCGTCCGGCGGCTCGGCCGGCGAGGACGTGATCGCCTTCGTTGAGAAGAACTTCTTCCTTGTTCGTTCCGAACGATGTCTCAGCAGGTCAGCGCTGCTGGGCCTGTTGGGCTGGTGCTCGTGAAACCTTGCGTGAAACATCGTCGGGTCTTCGATTGTCCGATTGCTGAGTAGGTTCGGTGTGCATCGGGGCAGGCTCGAGTCCGGCGGCAGGTCGGCGCCCGTCCTCGTCGGAGGTGCTGTGATGGCTGAACCCCGTTGTGACGAGTGCAGGTCCGTCGGGACCGCCCGCCCGCGCAACAACGATCCGTACATGGTCATCTGTGACGACTGCTGGCCCGACCACGGCCTGAAGCACGGCCTCGACAACGAGCCGACCGACTGTGAGCGCTGCGGGGGGCCCAACGGCCGTTGGAACGGCTACGAGCGAGCCGTCCTGTGCCGGCCGTGCCAGATAGCGTCCGAACGGGAGCCCGATCCGAGCCGGGAACCGCGGCCGATCGTTGACGTCCTCGACGGCCTCCTAGACGCGATGACCATCGCCGAGGACGCCCACATGGCACGGACCGCGGCCGCGGCAGCGCCAGCGGTCGCAACGACCACAACGTGCGGTCACTGCGGCGCCACCGCTCAGTGGTTCATGACCCGCTCGAAGAAGTGGGTCCTCCTCGAACCCGGGGTGCACCCGACTTACCTGATCCCTGAAGGGAACCGCTGGCGCATCGACCAGCACAACACGGCGCTGAACATCGGCCGGGCGAACCCGACCGACCGGTGCCGGGTCTGCCACTGGGACGTCTGCCCGGGGCGCGTCCCGGCGCCGTCCAGCCCGCACCTGCTCTCCCTGTGGAAGGACAACGACCTACACCGGCGGCAGTCCGACTAACGTGCTGCCCGTGCGTGCAGCACCACTTCCAGCCCCGAGGCCTGGCCTCGTGCCGCAAGTGCCGTGGACTGGCCATGCGGGCAGGAACGCCTCGGCCGTTCCTCCCGGAGCGGCGCCAGGACTTCGTGCTGGCCATGGTGAAGGCGCTGGCCGCCTGGACACAGGGGACCTCCCGCGAGGACACCGTCGACGCGACCCTCGGCACGGACCAGGCGCTGCCGGTCATCCAATCGGCTACAACTGACCCCGACCCAGCCGGGCTGACGCCGGAGCCGGCCGTAGAGGGCGGTGAAGATGCCGACATGGTCGGCTGACACTGCCTCGGCCCAGTCCGGCTGCGCCAGCGCCGGTGTTCGCGCACCGTGGAGGGGCCGGTCCGTGTCCGGGCCCCCGAGCGGATGTGCGGACCGGCCCCGGCGGTGCGTCAGTGCCAGGCCACCTGGATGTGCTGGGCGAGGTACGTCACCGCGGTGTCAGTTCGCTCCGTCGACCTGCCCCCCTGCACTCCTTCAGCAACGGCCTCGAACTCGACCGCGCCGCCGTCGATGCCGGACTCACCACCCCGCACCACAACGGCCGCACCGAGGGCGTCAACACGCGAACCAAGAAGATCATGAGGCAGATGCACGGCCGAGCTGGGTTCCCCTTGCTCCGCCATCGCATCCTCCTCCGGTGATCACCACAGAGCGCTACCATCGATTACGGGACAGAGCCGTTCTTTTTACAGACCCTCGCCGGGACGCGGTGTGCCGTGGCCGGCGTTCAGGAGGCTGATGCCGAGGCCGGTGGGGCTGTGGAGGGCCGTGTTGCGGTGCCGTGCGGTGCTTATCAGTCCGGCCTCGCGCAGGGTCGTGGCGTGTTCGCTGGCGCTGGCCGGTGCTATGCCGACGAGGGCGGCGAGTTCTTTGGTGGAACAGCCAGGGTGTTCGGCGATGGCGTTGAGCACGCTGGCCCTGGTGAGGCCCAGGAGTGAGGCCAGCGATGAAGGCGCTCCCGGCGCGGTCGGCCCCGCCGGCGAGGCGGGCAGCGGCAGCGGCAGCGCGCGGACGTGCTGGTCGAGGCCCGCCGGGTAGGTCAGGAGGGGCTGGGGCTCGGCGTCGGGAGCAATGACGGGCGCTTCGATTCCGAAGACCGAAGGGACGAGAAGCAGGCCGCGGCCGCCGAGGTGCAGGTGGCCGTCGAGGCCGGAGGCCATGGCGACCTCGAGTACGGGCGGATTCCAGCGGATTCGACGCGGGTTCAGCGACGTGAGCAGGCTCTCCGTACCGCCGGTGAACACCTGTCGCATGCGTGCCCCCCGATCGGCCGCGGTGAGACTGCCGATCTGCGGCCAGAGGGGAGTGAGTAATCGGGTGCAGACGTGCTCCAGGCTGTCGAAGAGCTGCAGCAGGAGGTCTCGATCCCCGGGCAGACGGTGCGCCCATGGCGGGAGTGGCTGTCGCTCTGCCAAGAAAGCCAGGCTCTGGCGGATCCGGGACTCGGGCGTGGAACGCACTTGTTCCAACAGTTCCTGGGGACTTCCGGCACCAGAGGTGGCCAGGAAGCCGGGCGCCCAGCCGCGCGGCGGGGTCAGGTCGAGGACCATCCGGGCCTGCGGGCCCAGTCCAGCGAAGGCGTTGCGCCGCCAGGCGTCGAAGCGCACCGGATGGTTCCGGTCCTGAAGGACCCGTATCGCGGTGCTCAGTTCCCACAACGGTGGTGGGAGTTCTGCCACTCGTGTCCGCGCCAGGTCCTGAACCGTGAAGTGGATGCGGTAGACCATGCTCACCCCTGAGTCGATCGGCCTCGCACGATCCTCCTGGAATGTCGTGATTCGGTCCAGACCGAATCACGTCGAGCGATGACCGCGGGACGTGGAATCTGGATACCGGGCCCGGCCGGTACCGCCGCACCGGTGCGGAGAACGCGCACAGCGGCGCCGATGTCGGACACCCAATCGCCCGCCCGATCAGGACGGGCGTCCACGAACGAGACAGCAGGAGGCCACCGTGAACAGGCGCACCATCCTCCTCGCGGCCGCGCTGGCGTGCGCAGCGGCCGTCACCGGCTCGACTGCCGCATCGGCCGTCCCCGCCGGTACGTCGAACTACCAGGCGTTCCACGACATCGGTGGATCGAACACGCAGTACCACTCCACGACGAGCTACTACTCGGGGCTGAACGCGCAGACCTGTGTCCTCGCTACCGGCTACTACAGCTCCGCCTGGGACTTCGGGTACGAGATCTCCCTGCGCGCGACGCCCTCCAAGGCGCTGTGGGTGAGCCCGACCTACCACGGTGACCACAAGAGGTGCAGCCCGTGGGTCACGTACCGCGGCAACTCCTACACCCGGATCACCACGTACGAGTTCAGCCACCTCAAGGACGTGAAGGTCTGGAGCTACCGCAACTGACCTCTCCCCGTGAAGCAACCCGCCGGCCCGGCAGGCGAAGCCTCGCCTGCCGGGCCGGCCCCGTGCTCCGTCTCCGGAGAGGAAGCCCACCATGACCATGCGCACCATCCGTGCGATCGGCGCGTCCCTGGCGCTGATCGGCCTGCTCGCCGCCTGCAGCACCCAACCCGCCCGCCGACCACGGGGAGATCCCACGGCGACGGACCCGTCGGCAGTGGGCTCGCGCACGGCGTCGACACGCATCACCATCCTCGCCACCGACACGACGGCAGGCATTCGGTGGCGGCTGGTCAGCTTCCGCGACCCGGCCGGCCACGCCTGCGTGACCGTCGACACCACCGAGGACGGTATCCCCGCCTGCGACATCGAGGTGGCTCCCCGCTACCCCGCCAACGCGGCCGTCATGGTCAAGGGGGACAACGCGATCCTGTACGGCCGACTGGATCCCGTCGTGACCCGTTTGTACGCCACTTCTCAGGGTGGTCAGCGGGACGAACGCATCGAGTCGGACCCTACGTCCGGCGACCGCTTCTTCGCGGTCGTATTCCCGATCGGCTCGGTGAGCGACGTGGTCGCCGTCACCGGCGATGGAACCACCGCGTCTCTTCGCCGTCAGATCGACCAGCTGAGGAGCGATTTCCAAAACGCGTGACACGTCTCGTGCTCGATCGTTTGTGCGTATCGATCTCGTTCAGGTGATCGCTCGGCGGTGAATGTATAAGAGAAGGGCCTCCTGCACGGCTCGGTGATATCGAGTCAATCAAGCATCAGGAGGCCCTGGTGTCCCACTGTGGCGTGTATGTCCTGCCCGCGTCCACTTGCGGCGTGTCGCCGTGCGACTGCCTCGTCCACCAGTTCGGCAACGCCGCCGACCAACCGGACCGCGCGCGCCGCTACACCTCCAACAGCGCGGTGTGCAGGCGGGGCCAGACACCGGCTTTTGGGCTCTCCTGCTTGATGTGTGGGTCAGGCTGGGGCGGGCGCTCCTGCGCATCGGCGGTGAAGATCACCAGCCCGGCCAGACCGGACCAGTCCGCAGCCCGGGGATCGGGGCGCAGGACCGCGTACGACATATCGGCGACGTGGACCCGCAGTCCGCCGGCCCACCGCGGATCGGCGAACGCGCCGTGGTCCAGGACCGGGGCCGTCCCGGTGCGCGTCGTGACCCAGCGGGCGGCGGCGTCCTCCGGTTTCCAGCGGCACGCTATCGGGGATCTTGCTTCGCCACCGTGGCCGGGGCGGCCCGGCGGATGCGCCGGGCCCGCTCCTGACGCCACGCCCCTCCCTTCGGGCGGACGCGGCCTGCCGCTCGCGTTCGGCCTGCTCGGCTCGGGCAGTGCGCTCGCTTCTCCGGCATGTCACAGGCCCTCCCACAGGCCGATCAAGACGTCCAGCCCGGCAAGCGGCGGTCGCGTGAACAGCCCGTACAGCCGCGGGTCGAACCGGTCCGCCCCGTCTCGCACGGCCAGCGCCTCCTGCAGACACCGCCGTGCCCGGTCTACGTCACCCAGGGCGGCGAACGCGAGAGCCCGCGTCTCACACGTTGCACACGGGTGCGAGTAGACGCCCGCGGACGGCAGCCGATCGGTCATCGCGGCGGCGGCCGCGAAGTACCGACGCGCCAGCGGCGGATCGCCAGCCCGCTCCAACGCGCCGAGCAGGAGCAGCGGCCACGCTGCCGTCCGCGTCGCACCCAGCAGCCGGACGGCCCGGCCCAGCTCCTCCCGGGCCTGCTCCCTGCGCCCCGATATGAGATGGATCCAGCCCAGCAAGCCGTGGGCCTGGCCGTCGTCGAAGTCGTCGCGAAGGAGGACCGCAAGGTGAGGGTCGGCCTCCCGGGTACGGCCGACCCGGACCAGCAGACAGGCCAGGTTCCACCGGCAGATGCAGACCGCAGGATCCATGGCGACGCCCCGCCGCAGCACCTGCTCGGCGGCATAAAGACGCCCGCGCCCGACGAGACCAGCCCAGCGCGTTGAGCGTCCACGGCGTCGCCCGCACCGCGACGGCCCCCTCGGCCGTCCGCACGGCTTCCCTCCACCGCTGCAGCTCTCCCAGGGCGAAGACAGCACCTCACCGGTCCGACCCCAGTCCGGTGCCAGCTCGTGCGCCCATGAGGCGGCCCGGTACGCCCCGTCGTAGTCGCCGCCGTCCAGCAGTGCTTGCCCAAGGACACGTGGCTCCCGGCGTCCGGCCACAGCGGCCCGGGCGTGCACGGCGACCTCGTCGGCACGCGTGTCGCCCGCTTGCAGGACTTCGGCCAGGCCCAGGTGCCCGAGGGCCGAGGCCGGATCACAGGCAAGGGCCGCTCGGAAGGAGACCCCGGCGTCCTCCAGCCGCTGCTGGTGCAGCAGCACGTACCCCAACTCGCCATGCGCGGCCGCGCACCCGGGCCGCAGCGCCACCGCCGCGGTGAACCGCTCCTCGGCATCCCCCCAACGCTCGAGGGCAGCAAACGCGCGGCCCAGCTCCAGCACGACCTCCACGTCCCAGGGCGCGAGCTCCACGGCAGACGACAGCACGCCGACAGCCTCCTCCCAGCGCTGTGCCCCGGCCAGTTCGAAGCCGAGCTCTCGTCGTACTGCGGTGTCGTAGGGCACGGCGTGCAGATGGCCTTGCAGGTTCGCGATGCGGATCTCGACGTCATCTCCATCGTCCGGATCGGGCCCGGGCCAGTCCCCAGGGACCGCTTCCTCCGTCAACACCGCCTCCGCGCACGTGGGGAACCGGGCGCCTTTTGGGTCGGCGCCCGTGCCCGGAATCCCACAGCGGTGCCCGCACCGGGGGGGCGGCCCGCCCAGCGGATTTGCTGTCCGCCCCGGTCCGGAAGAGCGGCTGCAGGAGGCCGGCAATGCGGCGGCGGTAGCGCGCTCACCTCTGCTCGGGCTTCGATACGCAGGCAGCGCCCCCGGGCATTCCCGAATCGGTCAACGGCGCCGGAATCAGCCCGCGCCCGCCACCATGCGCACCAATTGCCGTACCGTGACCGACGACGAAGTGGAGGAATCGATGAGCGCCCAGCCAGACCACCTTCCCGCCCCACCGCCCGCCCCGTCCCCGCGCGCCGCCGCCCAGCTGCTCATCCGCATCCGCGCCGAACGCCCCGAGCGGTCCGAACGCTGGCTGTCGGCCTTCGAACGCGACTGGGCCAAGGCACTGGAGGACTCCCGCCAGACCTACGACCTCTCCCCATTGCACGAAGTCGTCCGCACCTGGCGGGCCCGCCTGGACAGCGCACCGGCGGTCGACGCCTTCGTCGCCGGCGGCATGGACGACGCCGACGGCATCTCTCTGGCCGAACTCACCGGGGACAGGCGGTGAGCGACCAGACCTGGCCTGCCCGCCTGTCCCCACAGGCCAGCAAGACCTACGTCGAACTCCCCTCGCACGCCCAGCAGATGACTATCGACCTGCTCGACATCGCCTCCCGTACGCCCTGGGGATGGCCCCAGTGGGACCCCACCGACCCCGAGGGCGAAGACGTCCGCTGCGCCTCCATCGGCCAGCTCAGTCTCGTCTACCTCGTCAACAGGCTTGCCGGGCGTCTGCACGTCATCAACATCGTCTGGCTCGGCTGACACCGACCACCACCGCCCGGCAGCCGGGCCTCCACCCCCGGCCCAAGTATGGTGCCCTGGCAGGGTGAGGCAGATACCGTTCCTGCGGTACCACCGCTCCGCATCGCCTACTCTCCGAGCACAGGGCACCAACTCACCTCCGGGGGACGGCCATCGGCAAGGAGCACCTCCAGCGCCCCGAGGTCCGGGAACGCGCCACGACGGCCCGGATCGCCGACGCCGAGCGGCAGCGTCCGCGCGAACCCCCTCAACGGGCCAGGGGTGGTGCCGAGGTACCCGTCGGCACCACCCCGGATCGGCCGGGTCCGCCAGGGGTGACGGCCGTCAGCCGGCCACCGCGTCGTACAAGCCGCGGCCCGTCCGCTGCGCCCGTCCGGTCTTGGCGAGGCGTTCGAGCATCGTGCGCACTGCGTTGAGCGCTCCGTTCTGGTCGTCGAGTCCGAGCAGGACGGTTACCTCCTTGGCTCGCAGTGGGCCCTTGCCCTGTCCGAGGACGGCCAGCACACTCTGCGCGTCGGTCAGGCGCCGACGGCCCGCCACCGTCCGCGGGGGCGTCGTCGGGCTGCCTGCACCCTCCGTGGCTTTGGCGGGCGCCGCCTTTCCTCGGGCGGCCGTCGTGCCCGCTCTCTTGGAGGCGCTGCGGGCAGCCCTTTTCACGGCCGGGGCCGGCGCGGGCGCCGCATCCTGCTCCCGGGTGCCCGCCGCCGCCGCCTTCTCCGCGGCGGGCTTTGCGGCCGCTCGCTTCGCGGGGGCGGCCGCCTTCCGCGCGGTCGCCTTCTTCGCCGCCGCCTTCTTGGCGACGGCCTTGCGCGGGCCCGCGCCCCGGCCCGCGCCCCGGCCCGCAGCCGGTGCCCCCGCGGAGCCGGACTCGGCAACGGGGGACTCGGAGGGTTCCTGCGCCGACCGCGTCCGGGCGGCGGACATCTCGTCCGCGACGCCCACCCGCGCGGTGCCCTGCACCCGGTCCCGCTCCCCGAGCGGAGCCTGGGCCAGAACATCCAACCCCTCCAGCACGGCCACCATCGCGTCCTCCTGGGCGATGATGGCCGCCAGCCGCTCCTCAAGCCGGCGCCGCTGCTCCCGTACGGCCGGCAGTCGTGCCTCGACGAGGGCCCGCGTCGAGCCGACACTGCTGTCCGAGCCGAACGTGTGTCCGTCCACAAGTGCTCCTTCAACTTCCGTTTGTGTCAGCGAATGTACGGCGATCAGGGGGACCGGATCAGCGGGATGGCGAAATCCCGACCCGTGAGGGTTGCATCGCACCCGTTCGCGTCTTCCGCAGGCCGATCAAGGTGTCCAGCCCGGGCAGCGGCGGCTGCGGGAACCGCTCGTACAACCCGGGGTCGAACTGACCCGACCTATCCCGCACGGTCAGGGCCTCCTCCAGACGTCGCCCGCGCGGCCTGTCAAGACCAGGGGTCCCGTGCGAGTGGTGTTGTGGGGTTTCCGGCCGGGCCGGTGCGGGGGTGTGCGACACCAGGAGTCTGGGCTGGGGCCGGGCGATGAGGGACGGTTGGGCTGATGCGGGTCGCCGAGGCGCGGGAGTTGATCGGTGAGGCGATGGTGGGCGCGGTGCGCGCCGGCTTCGCGTGGGAGCACGAGCACTTCCGCTACGCCGAGCACCCGGCACCGGAACCGGCGTTCAAGGCCGGCCGGGAGCGGGCCGGGCACGACTCCTCCCGCGTGCCCGAGGTGCCGACGGCCATCGTGGAATCCCACGTCACCGACGGCTGAAGTTCCACCCAGGGCATGACCTTCTCGCACAAAGTCGAATACGGCGCGCCGCCGTTCATCCAGCTCTGGGTCCGCCCGACCTGGCTGCGCCAGGTCGCCCACGCGGGCTGGGCCGTGTTGGCCGGCCGCGCGGTCCTGGACGTCCTCGCCTGGGACGAGAGCGTCTGCCCGCGCCGCCCGGCCCGGGTACGTGCCGCGCTGATCTGCGCCGACTACGACGCGGGCATGCACGGCTGGCGCGCCCACGCCGACAACCGCGACCTGCGCGTCACCTGGAGCCCGGACGGCCAGGCCACCCTCGTCATGCCCTGGGACGAACCCCAGGACGACCGTGAGGCCGCCTCCGCGCCACGAGTCCCGGACGTCCGTGGCGGGCTTACTTCACGGCGTCCTTGAGCTTGGAGCCGGCGGTGGCCTTGATGCTGTAGCCGGCCGGGATCTGAATCGGTTCCCCCACACCGCCGGCGGCACCTGGGCACCGCGCCTGGTCGGCGCCTTCGGCGCGTCCTTCCTGCTCGCCGGGGTGATCACGGCGGACCCCGGTGCAAGCTTCCCGGCCGGTACACCAGACGGTCCGGCCACGCTGAGCGGGCACGGAACGGTCCACATGCTCAGCGGCACGGTGGGCTACCTCGCGCTGTGCGCCGCGTTCTTCGTGCTGGCCCGGCACTTCGCCGGCCAGGGCCGGCGCGGCTGGGCCCTGGCCTACCGCCTCCTGCCACTGGGGGTCATTGCCGGGTTCGCCGCCTCCGCCGCCATGGTCGTGGCCTTCACCGCCGCAGCCGGCCTCGGCCTGCTCGCGCTGACCGCAGCCGTCGCCCGGCTGGTCGGCCACGCCCCGACCGGACGGCGATAGCGGCTCCACCCCCGCTCGCTCAGCAACAACCCGAGACCACCGCACTCAGACGGACAGGATGCCGCGCCATGACCGCACCGGTGAAAGGCCCCGCCCGCTACTTCCCGTCGATCGAGAAGAAGTACGGCCGCCCGGTCGAGGAGTGGAAGGACCTGATCCGCACCTCGCCCCTGACCAAGCACATGGAACTCGTCGCATGGCTCAAGTCCGAGCACGGCCTCGAGCACGGGCACGCCAACGCTCTTGTCGCCCACACCCTCGCCGAGCGCGGCACCAACTAACTGATCGTTTCCGAATGAGTTGGACCGCAGGTCCTGCAACTAGTGCTGCTCCGCGGAAGTTCGTGGAGGGGGTTGATCAGGCGGCCTTGAGCGGGGTTCCTTCGTAGGTCCAGCGGTAGGGCTTGGCGGTCTCGTTGTGTCCGATGACGTATGCCTCCAGCTTCTCGATCAGGTCGTCGCGGCTGGCGAAGTCGCCGTGCCGCACGACCCGGCGGGTCAGGGCGGAGAAGAACAGCTCGACCTGGTTGAGCCAGGAAGCGTGCGGCGGGGTCCAGCGGACGTGCCAGCGCGGGTGCGCGGCCAGCCACGCCTTGGTGTGCTTGGCGGTGTGGGAGGAGCCGTTGTCGAGCACGACGTGGATCTCCTTGCCACGAGCGATCGCCCGGTCGAGCTGGTCCAGGAAGGCGGTGAAGGTCGCCGCGTTGTTGCGGGTGATCACCTCAGTGAGGACCTCACCGGTGCGCACGTCGAGAGCGGCGACGAGGGAGGCGGTGCCGTGACGCCGGTACTCGAACTCCTGCTGGACGGGTTTACCGGGGCGTGTGGGACGACCGGGATGGCGGCGTGAACGGGCGGCGATCGCGGTCTTCTCGTCGATGGAAAGCACCACCGCCCCCTCCGGCGGGTCGAGGTAGAGGGCGCACACCCCGGACGCTCGCTGCCAGAAGTCGGGGGTGTCCCGGCGGGTAAGCCAGCCGCGGACCTTGTGCGGCTTCAGGTCCAGACCGGCCAGGATCCGGCCGACCTGGGAGGCGGAGACCGACACGAAGCAGGTGTCGGCCACGCGCTGAGCGATGGCCCGGTGTGACCAGGTCGCCTCCGGATGCGGCGGCATGCTGGTTGCCGTGGCCACGATCGCCACGCGGACCTCGGGCCCGTAGATCTTCGGCCGTCCCGACCGTTCGACGTCCCGCAAGCCGTCCAGGCCCTGTGCGGCGAACCGCCCGCGCCACTTGCGCGCCGTGTTCACGCTGACCTCCAGCTCCCTGGCGATCGCGCCATTGGCGAGTCCGTCCGCCGCCGCGAGTACGATCCGGGCCCGCAACACCGCCCGCACCTCGGACTTCGCCGAGGCCACCGTCCGCACCAGCCGCTCGCGGACCCGCGAATCGATCGCCACCGCCACCGCTGTCCCCGTTTGTCGCCCACCCTCCACGGCCAACGATCATGGCGGGCCGCTGCCGCACCCGGCAGGATGGGCCCGTGCCGAAGAACCCCCCGGAATCGATGCAGCACCACCTGCGCCAGCGTCTTAACCGCCACGCCCGCGAACGCTGGCCCCAGGTGGACGCCATCACGGTCCGCTTTCGCGCAGGATTCGCCTATGTGGCAGCCGAGTTGCCCGGCGAGGAGAGTCTGCCGCTGTGTCGACTGCGCTTCACCGGCGTGCTGCACACCTGGGGCTTCGCCCTCTATCTGGCCAGCAACGACAGCTACCGGGACAACATCCTGCCCAGCGGACTGCCAGTCGGCTCTCCGGAGGAAGCCCTGGACTGCGCAGGCGACCTCTACCTCAACGCTCTCGCGCCGGCCATTCGGGTGCCAGCAGGACTTGTCGTCCTCGTCGGCCCACCAGCCTCGGGCAAGACCAGCTTCGTTCGGGCACTGATCGCGCGTCGGCAGATCGACGCGGAAGCCGTGGTGTCCAGTGACGAGATCCGCGCGGAGCTTTTCGGCACCTCACCCGCGGAAGCGGAATCCGACGCGGCGGACGCACGGATCTTCGAGGAGCGTGACCGCAGGATCGTCGCCAGGCTCGCCACCGGACACCACGCAATCGCCGAGTCAACGAACGTCACCCCGCAGGCACGCGCACGACTCATCGCCATCGCCAGGCGCTTCAACGTGCCGGTGACCATGCTGCGATTCAACCCGGACGTCACCGACCTCCTCCAGCAGTACACCGAGCGAGGCCGCACCGACCTCACCGCCGCAGATGTCCACGCCTACGCCGCGGCCATGGCCCGAGACGCCAGTGCCGACCAGCTCCGCTCCGAGGGCGCAACCACCGTTCACGATGTCCCCGGACGTGGCCAAGCGACCACGCCCGCCGCAGCCGCCGCGCAATTCTCCTTCGCCTGACACATCCGACGTGTCCAGACCTGCCTACCAACACCCCTCCACGAACTTCCGCGGAGCAGCACTAGCGAGGCGCGCCCAACCGATGGCGGGGGACTGCCAGTTGACCGCCTCTCTCGCCCTGGTTCCACTCACCACCTCGTACTGATGTGACTCCCGGCGCTGCCCGCCGCAGCCGCCTGCGTCCCGCGCGCGGCCGCAACCGACGTCCTGAGCTGGGCATACCCATCCTTCGACACGAGGAGAGGCATGTCGGAATCCGCGGATAACATCCGTCCAACGGGTGATCGATACGGCCGGTTCCGCCGGTCGGACTTGGGGGGATCCATGCGATTCGATGTGCTCGGTCCGCTTGTGGTCCGGCAGGGCGATCGGGTGGTGCCGGTGGGCGGGCCGAAGGTCCGGGCGTTGCTGGCCGCGCTGTTGTTCCAGGCGAACCGGCCGGTGCCCCTGAGTAGTCTTCAGGGTGCCTTGTGGGGTGAGGAGCCGCCGGTGACCGCGGGCGCTTCGCTGCGCAACCACGTCATGAGACTGCGGCGGGTGCTGGATGTCGTGGGCGACGAGCGGATCTCGTCCACGCCGCACGGGCCGATGCTGCGGGTCGCCGACGGCGAGCTGGACGTTCACGAGTTCACCGCGACGCTCGGGCGCGCTCGCGATTCCCGCGCACGGCAGGACTGGCCGGACGTCATCCGGCACACCGCGGCGGCCCTGACGCTGTGGCGCGGGCAGCCTCTGTCGGACCTGGCGGAGCTGCACACGCTGGAGGCCGAGGTGCGGCACCTGGCCCAGGCCCATCTGCAGGCCCTGAATTGGTACTTCGAGGCCGAGTTGCAGCTGGGCCGGCACGTGGAGGTGATCCCGGAGCTCGGCCGCTGGGCGGCCCGACACCGGCTCCACGAGGCGCTGCACGTCCTGCTCATCACCGCGCTGTACCGCAGCGGCCGGCAGGCCGAGGCGCTGGAAACGTTCGAGACGGTCCGCGTGGCGCTGGCCGAGGAACTGGGCGTCGACCCGGGCCCGGCCCTGCGGGATGTCCACCGGCGCGTGCTGACCGCCGACCTGCTCATCCTCGAACGGCCCGCCGCTGCCGACGAGACAGCCGCCGCTACCCCCCTCCTCAGCACGCGGACTGGCGTAAGCCCCGCAAGTGCTGCCACCGCCGGGTTGGGAGGAACCGATGAGGCCCCGGCCCAGCTGGAACCCGGCAGGCAGGAGGCCACGGCGCCGGCGCCCGCGCAGCTGCCCGCTGACACCCCGCTCTTCACCGGCCGGCAGAGCGAACTGCGGCAGCTGTGCGCAGCGTTGGAACGGGCCACGGACGGCGAGGGCCCGGGCGTGGTGGCCGTGACCGGCATGGGCGGTGTCGGCAAGAGCGCGCTCGCCGTCCACGCCGCCCACCTGCTGCGGGACCGCTTCCCGGACGGGCAGCTCCACTTGGACCTGCGCGGCCACGGCACCGCGACCCCGCGCACCGCGCACGAGCTGCTCGCGTCCGTGTTGACCGACCTCGCCGTGCCCCTACCCCTGCCCGAGGACACCGGCCGGCGGGCGGCGCTGCTGCGGTCGGTGCTCGCCGAGCGGCGCGTGCTGCTGCTCCTGGACAACGCCCGCGACGGCGCGCAGGTGCTCCCGCTGCTGCCCGGTACCGGCCACAGCGCGGCGATCGTCACCAGCCGCTCCACCCTCACCGACCTGCCGACCCCCCACCACCTGTCGCTCGCCCCCATGGACGTCGAGGAGCAGCGCGCCCTGCTGTGCGCGCTGTGCGGCAGCGACCGGGTCGAGCAGGACCTCGACGCCGCGCTGCGGATCCTGGCGGCCTGTGGGGGCCTGCCGCTGGCCCTGCGCATCGTCGGCGCCCGGCTGGCCGCCCGACCGGCCTGGCCGCTGGCGACCCTCGCCGACCGGCTCGCCCCCGAGGGGCCCGGTCGCCTGAGCACCCTGGCGGCAGGGCACCTCCAGGTCCGCGCCACCTTCGCCGCCAGCTACCTCGCCCTGCGGGACAGCGAGTCGCCCGGCGAGCGAGAGGCCGCGCGGGCCTTCCGCCTCCTCGGTCTGTGGTCCGGTCAGACGGTCGGCCCGGCCGACGCCGCCGCCCTCCTCGACCGCGACCCCGCGCGGGCCGAGGAGCTGCTCGAACAGCTCGTCGACGCCCACCTGCTCCAGACCCCGGCCCCGCTGCGCTACCGCCTCCACGACCTGCTCGCCGAGTACGCCGTCGAATGCGCCGAGGC
The DNA here is from genome assembly GCF_027627435.1 of Kitasatospora cathayae. GTDB lineage: Bacteria > Actinomycetota > Actinomycetes > Streptomycetales > Streptomycetaceae > Kitasatospora > Kitasatospora cathayae. Next base: position 8,820,482 of record NZ_CP115450.1, read on the forward strand.
CGACGAGAGCGAGCAGGAGCGCGAGGCGGCGCGGCTGCGGATGTGCGTCTGGTACGCGCTCGCCCTGGAGAACGCCCGCCTGGCCATTCCCGAGGGCGGCCAGCTGCCGCCCCGGCTCGGCCAGCAGCCGCCCGCCCCGCTGCCCGTCTTCACCGACGAGGCCCAGGCCCTCACCTGGTGCCGGCGCGAACTCGCCGGCATCGGCGAGGCCATCCGGCAGGCTGGGCAGAGCCGCCGCTTCGACCTCGCCTGGCGGATGGCCGTCTGGCTCCTCGGCTACATGCGGACCTCCTGGTGGACCGGCCACTGGGAGAGCTACCTCCACCAGGCGCTGGACATCACCGAACAGCACGACGACCGGCTCGGCCGCGCCTGGCTGCTGCGCAGCCTGGGCGCCTGCCACGGCATGTGCCGGCGCCCTGACCGCGCCATCGAGGCCTTCGAGGAGGCCCTCACGCTGTTCGACGACCCCGAGAGCCAGTCCGCCACCCTCGCCTACCTGTCGCTGGCCCACAGCGCGGCAGGCCACGGCGACCAGGCCCTCGCCCATGCCCGTACGGCCCTCGACCTCCACCGGCGCACCGGCGGCAACCGGCACCGCACCGCGATCCTGCTGAGCACCATGGCCGACGCCCTGCGCGTGTCCGGCCACCTGAAGGAGGCCGACCTGCGCTACCGCGAGGCGCTCGGGCTGTGGCGCGCCCACGGGGACGCCAACGGCACCGCCATCGTGCTCACCAACCACGGCGACGTGCTGCGCGGACTCGGCCGCCGCGACGAGGCGTTCATGGCCCTCGACGAGGCCCTCGCGATCTTCCGGCGCATCGGCAACGCCGCCCTCACCGCCGAGTGCCTGGTCATGATGGCCCGTACCCACGCCCGCTTCGACGAGTGGACGCGGGCCCGTGCCCGCATCCACGAGGCGATCGACGTCGCCGACCGCAACCACCTGGAGTCCTGGCTCAGCGAGGCACGCGAGGTCCTCGCCACGATCGAAAGCGCCAACGCCAGCGCGGCATGACGGCTTTCGGGCCTTCGCTCAGGTCTGTTAGGCAGCTGTTACGCCGTTATTCGAGGGGACCGTCACTCTGGTGCTTTCCATTCCACCCCAACGCCAGAGGTAGAACACGTGACACTCGGATTTCTCCGGCTTCGACGGGTCAGAGCCGCTCTGACCGTCGTCGCCATGCTGGTGGCGAGCCTGTCGTTCTCCGTCGGCCAGGCGTCGGCCTACAACTACCCCGGCCCGCACTTCGAAATCCAGAACCAGGCCACCGGCCAATGCCTCCAGGCATCCCCGGACTACAAACCGCAGCAGCTGGAGGTCCACGACTGCGGTACCAGCATCGACCAGGACTTCTCGATCTGGAACACCACCAACATCATCGACGCGGCCGAGGCCGCGGTCTACGGCGGCGGGGTCTGCCTGGGGGCGGACTCGACGGGCGACGGCGTCTCCGTCGGCTGTGGGACCGAGGGCGGCTACACCCTGGACTGGCAGTACGCCACCGCAGCCGGCGGCTGGACGCCCCTCGTCAACCCGTTGGACGGCCACGCCTGTGACCTGACCGTCCTCGGAGACAGCACGGTTGCCTGCATGCAGGCCCAGCACGGCAGCAACGCGCAATGGCGCTTCATCTACGGGGCGCGGCACTACTCGCAGACGGTGGCCGGCGACTTCACCGGCCACGGCCGGGCCGACATCATGGCCCGCGACAACAGCAACGGCAACCTCCTGCTGTGGGTCAACAACATGAACGGCGGCTTCCAGGCCCCGCGTGTCGTCACCGGCGGTTGGAACTTCACCGAGACGACCGTCGGCAAGTTCCACAACAACGGCAGGCTCGACCTCATCGCCAAGGGCACGGACGGCAGCCTGTACATGTGGGACGGCAACGGCGACGGCACCTTCGGCGCCCCCCACAAGGTGACGGACGGGTGGAACTTCACCCAGACCGCGGCCGCCGACTTCGACGGTGACGGCAACGTCGACCTCATCGCCAAGGGCGTCGACAACAACCTCTACATGTGGCCCGGCCACGGCGACGGCACCTTCGGCGCCTCGCACATCCAGACCAGTGACTGGAACTTCACCGGCACCCGCGCCGCCGACTTCAACAACGACGGCAAGGCCGACATCATGGCCCGCGACGCCGCCGGCAACCTGAACATGTGGCTCCACGACGGAGGCAGCTCGTTCAACTCCGCGGCCGTGCTCACCAACGGGTGGTCCTTCACCCAGACCGCGGCCGCCGACTTCGACGGTGACGGCAAGGTCGACCTCATCGGGCGCGACGACTCCAACGGCAACCTCCTGATGTGGCCCGGCAACGGCGACGGCACCTTCGGCGCCTCGCACGTACAGACCGGCGGCTGGTGACCACCTGACCGGCAGCTGCCGCCCCGGCCATCCCCGGGGCGGCAGTCCCCAGCGCATCCAGCGAAAGGACTCCTGTGGACATCGCCCACCGCCCGCCGCGCGCTCGTCGGTCCGCCCTGACAGCCGCCCTCATCCTCGGCGCGTTCGCCGCCCTGCCGCCCACGGCCACTGCGTACGCGACCACCGGCTGCGGGCAAGCTCCCACCGTGCTCCCGTCCAGGCCGGGCGCGACCCTGCCCGTCCCCTCGGCCTGGACCGGAAGCTGGGGCACCGCCATGGGCTCGGCCGGACCATCCGCTTCCTCGGGCGTGACAGGGCAGCAGACCCTGCGCATGGTCATCCACACCAGCATCGGCGGGCCCTCCGCCCGGATCCACCTGGTGAACACCTTCAGCCCGGACCCGGTGACCATCGGCCACGTCACCATCGCGGCTCAGGACGTGACCGCAGCCCGCAACGGGCACCTGGCCACGGCATCGGCCACGCCCCTCACCCTTACGTTCGGCGGATCCGACCAGGCCGTCATCCCACCTGGTGGCGAGCTCTACAGCGACCCTGCCGCCTTCCCGGTCGCCGCGGACGAGAACCTGCTGGTCAGCATCTGGCTGCCCAACGGGGTCACCACCGCGCCGTACCACGCGTACACCCTCACGACCTCGTCCACCACCGCGCCCGGAGACGGCGCCGACCACACCCTGGACACCGGCGGCGTCGGCTTCCCGACCACCTACACGTACTGGGCCTACCTCAATGGCCTGGACGTCACCGCCGCGGGCAGCGGAGGGACGGTCGTCGCCTTCGGCGACTCCCAGGTGGACGGCGGCCACACCGACCAGGACTCCAACTCCCGCTGGGCCGACGACTACGGGCGTGTCCTCAGCGCCCAGCCGACGCCGGCCGGCATCGTCAACAAGGGCATATCCGGCAACAGGATCCTCACCGACGGCACGGGCGGACGCATCACCTACGGCCAGAGCGCACTCAACCGCTTCGACCGGGACGTGCTCTCCCAGACCGGAGTGCAGAGCGTCGTGTTCTACGAAGGCATCAACGACATCACGATGGACGACGCCTCCGACCCGGCGATCGAGACGGGAATCCAGCAGCTGGCCTCGCGCGCGCACGCGGTCGGGCTCCGCTTCACCGTGGCCACCATCCCCGGCTTCCAGGGCTACGACGGCTACACCGCCGCCCGGGACCAGGTACGCCAGTGCGTGAACAACTGGATCCGCACGACGCCGGACATCGACGGCTTCCACGACTTCGACCAGGCGACCCGCGACCCCCTCAACCCCGGCGCCGCGTTCGCCGGCTACGTCGACACCGACCACCTGCACTTCACCACGAACGGGAACCAGGTCCTCGCCAACGTACTGGCCCCGCAACCCGCCCCGGCCAGGCCCTCCCTCACCTTCTCCCAGACCACGGCCGGCGCCTTCCACGGCAAGGGCACCAGCGACCTCGTCGCCCGCAACGACAACGACGGGCACCTGTACGAGTGGGCAGGCCACGGCGACGGCTCCTTCGCCCCACCGGTCGACCTGACAGGTGGTTGGGGCTCGTTCTCCCAGACGACGGCGGGTGACTTCCGCGGCACCGGGCACGCCGATTTGATGGCGCGGGAGGACTCGAGCGGGAACCTGTACCTGTGGCCGGGCAATGGGGACGGTACCTTTGGCAGCCGGGTCCTGGTCACCGGTGGTTGGGGTCCGTTCTCCCAGACGACGGCGGGTGACTTCCGCGGCACCGGGCACGCCGATTTGATGGCGCGGGAGGACTCGAGCGGGAACCTGTACCTGTGGCCGGGCAATGGGGACGGTACCTTTGGCAGCCGGGTCCTGGTCACCGGTGGTTGGGGTCCGTTCTCCCAGACGACGGCGGGTGACTTCCGCGGCACCGGCCGCGCCGATTTGATGGCGCGGGAGGACTCGAGCGGGAACCTGTACCTGTGGCCGGGCAATGGGGACGGTACTTTTGGCAGCCGGGTCCTGGTCACCGGTGGTTGGGGTCCGTTCTCCCAGACGACGGCGGGTGACTTCCGCGGCACCGGCCGCGCCGACCTCATCGCCCGCAACGACACCTACGACGCCCTCGACGAGTGGGTGAACACAGGCGAAGCCTCCTTCTCCCACCCCTTCCGGCTCACCGACTGGTGAACGGCAGGCCCGGCCGGTACGAGACGCGCCCTGCCCAGAGCGCACCAGGAATTCCTGCCGGCCGGCTCAGGGATCCTCGGCCCGACCGTCCTCCGCCGGGCTGGCGGCGCGTCTGCCCGCAGGGCACCAACGACACCAATGATCATTCATCGCGGGGCGCCAATGCCTCCTGCCCATGCCAAGGGAGTTGAAAGACAGCATGCGGTTCAAATCTGCCGCCGGCGTCGCCATGGTGGCGCTCGCCGTGGCCACGACGGTGACCGGCGGTGATGCGCCGAAGGCGTACGCGGACTCTTCACCGGTGGCCGAATCGTTCATGCAGATCGTCGCGCACCAGGACGACGACATCCTCTTCATGAACCCCGACATCTCTCGCGAGTACTCGGACCCCTCGGTCACCGTCTTCCTCACGGGCGGAGACGCGACCGGTACCGGTTTCCCCGACATCTGCGCCTACTCGGCGAGCCGGGACACCGGAGCCCGGGCCGCGCATGCCCGGCTCGCCGGTGTCACCAACCCGACCTGGACCAGGACACCGCTCACGCTGAGCACCGGCAAGACCGTCGAGGTCGACACGCTGGACCAAGCCTCGCAGGTCAAGCTGGTCTTCTTCAGGCTCCACGCGAGCGGTGACATCCCCGCCGGGAACGTGAGCCCCGACGACCTCTTCACCTTGGGCGGCTCGAACACCGACTCCACGCTGGGCAGCGCCGCCTCGGACGGCAACTGCGACGCGACGTACGGCAACCAGAGCTACACCCATGCCGACCTGACGGCCAGCCTGACCGACCTGATGAGCCGCTTCCAGCCGACCGTGGTCCTCGCACAGGACCCGCGGGTCGGATACGGGTACAGCCACACGGACATCACCGACCTCGGCGACCAGTCCGACCACATCGGCGGCTCCCGGTTCGTCGGCGAAGCCGCGCTCGGATACCACGGCCCGGGCGGCAGCGGGCACTTCCTGCTCCGCAACTACCGCGACTACAACATCCGGATCGACCCGCCCAACGTCGACCCGACTACCGCGGACGACAAGGAACAGACCTTCCTGACGTACCTGGGCCCGAACCAGTCCGGTACCGCCACGACCTACCAGGGCCTCCACGACCCGGTGCCCGACCCGAACGAGTCCACCTTCTACGCGATGTTCCCCGCACGCCAGTACCCGCGCTGGTCGAACGGCACGGCCTGGTCGGCTCTCGACCGCAGCGGTCTGCTGAACGCCTTCGCCGTCCTCGACGGGCACGTCCAGGTATGGAGGGAGACGTCCGGCGGCGCCAGCTGGAACGGCCCCAGCGCGATCCCGGGCGGCGATGTACTCTCCCCGGCTCTCGGCGTGATCAAGGACGGGAACGGCCTGATCCACCTGTTCGGCATCAGGCTGGGCGACAACCAGATCGTCACCGTCGCGCAGACCGCGCCCGGGGCGTGGGGCGACTGGACGGTTCTCGGCAACCCCAATCCGACCAACCCCCAGTACGTCGGAAGCCCGACACCCGTCCTCAACCAGAACGGCCTGTTGACGGTCTTCGTCAGCAACGCGGGCGGCGGGGTGAGCGCCGTTTCCCAGCTGAACGGAGGCGGGTGGACCACCAGCTGGGCGGACCTCCAGGGCAGCTGGGTCCGCGACGGCCTCGCCGCCGCGCAGGCCTCCGACGGCCGGGTCGACGTGTTCGCCCCGTCCGTGAACGGCATCCTGCACTGGCGCCAAAGCGCCCCCAACAGTGCCACTTACGTGCAGGACACCAGCGCCCTCGGCCCCGCGCCCGCCGGCCCGATCACGGTGGGCAAGAACGCCGACGGCCGGCTGGAGATCTTCTACGACCAGGGCGGCACGGCGCAGGCAGCCACCCAGTACGTGCAGTCCGACGGAACCTGGACGACCTCCCCCAGCCCCATGGACGGACCGGTCAGCATGGAGGGCGTGTCCGTGGTCACCGGCGGCGATGGCCGGAACACGGTCGTCACCCGCAACGGCGGCGGCGGAGTCAGCATGACCTCACAGACCGCGGCCAACACAGGCTTCGCCAGCACCTGGCCGGACCTCGGTAACGTGATCGTCGGCGCGCCTTCGGTCACCCTCGACGGCGCCGGCCGCGAGACGGTCCTGGCGCTCGGTCGCGACGCCGCTCTGCACGTCAGCAGGCAGACCGCAGCCGGGACGGACAAGCCCTTCGGCGCCTGGCAGTTGGCCGGCGACTGACCCACCGCGGCGCGGGCGCGCGGCCCTGCCGACTTCCCGACCCCGCGCGGCCCTGCCCCTTCAACGGCAAGGCCGCGCGGAGTCGCTGAGGCTGGCGGAGCCATCGCGTTCCCCCGATCTCGTCGTCGATCTTCACGTACAGTGCGGTCACGAGGGTGCTCGGGTCGGTCGTCCCAAACTGATCTTGGACACCCTTGTCCCTTTTATGGGCCGAAGTTCGGATTTGCTTGTCTAGCAGGTTGCTCGCTGCGGCCGGTCCGGCTGCTCCTCAGCTTGGGGATCGTTTTCGGGTGCTGGCAGGATGGCCGGATGGACGACGACACCGCCCCCACCGCCGGGTGGGTCCGGGGTGACTGGAGGGCCCGTTGGCCGCTCAACGTGGAAGCCGGGACGTTCTGGAGCACCGCCCTCGGCGCAGTGCTGCTCGTCCGCGCCGGGGCACATGGCACCGCCGACGACCTCGACCTCACCGGAGCACTGACCATCCACGACGAACCCGATCCCGGTGACGTGGCCAGTGCCAGGCGCTCGATGTAGGAGGACTTGCTCTCGCGGTAGAGCGCAGCGACGGTCCGGGACAGGGGCCGCAGCCGCGAAGGGGGCAGGGCCGCCGTCATGCCGCGTCGTCCTCGGCGCCGTCCGCTCCCGGAGTGGGCGGCTCGGACTGGGAGGCTAACTAGCCGTTGCTCTATCGATCCTGGTGAGCGTGAGTTCGAGTCTGCCGACTCGGTCGGGTGATCTTCTGGTCGGCAGGGCATGAAAGTGGGGCCTCCCGCACAGCTCGTGGGTGTCGAATCCAGCCGAGCAACAGGAGGCCCTGGTGCCGCAGTCTTCCGTCTCCGTGACGTTGCCGTCCAACTCCGCACCCCTGTCGTGTGATTGCCTCGCTCACCGGTTCGGGAACGCCGGGGACCGGCCGCACAGGCGTCCGAGGTACCCCTCGGACATGACCGACGCGGAGTGGGCCGTCGTGCGCGACGCAATGCCCGTGCCCGCTGGCTGGAAGGCCGCGGCGGGCAGCCGGAGAGCTACTGCCACCGGCAGCTGGTCGACGCGGTGCGCTACCTGGTCGCGGGCGGCATCGCCTGGAGGGCGGTACCCGCGGACTTCCCCGCCTGGGACCGCGTCTACGCCTTCTTCCGGCGCTGGCGGGACAAGGGCCTGGTCGCCGAGTTCCACGACCGGCTGCGCGACCGGGTCCGCAAGGCGGCGGGCCGTGATCCGGAGCCGACCGCCGGGATCATCGACGCGCAGTCGGTGAAAGGGGCCGCGTCGGTGCCGGCCACGAGCCGGGGGTTCGACGGCGGGAAGAAGGTGAACGGCCGCAAGAGGCACATCGTCGTGGACACCCTCGGCCTGCTGCTGACGGTGCTGGTCACCGCCGCATCCGTCACCGACCGCGAGGCCGGCCGCACTCTGCTGGAGCGGCTGCGTGAGCGGCACTGGCGCATCTCGCTGGTCTGGGCCGACGGCGGCTACACCGGACGCCTGCTCGACCTCGCCCGCAATGCCCTGCGGATCGCACTGACCGTGGTCCGACGCACCGACGACGCCACGGGCTTCGTGGTGCTGCCGAAAAGGTGGCTGGTGGAACGGACGTTCGCATGGCTGATGCACTCACGCCGCCTGGCCCGCGACTACGAGACCCGCACCGACACCTCCGAGGCGATGATCCGATGGTCGATGAGCATGGTCATGAGCCGCCGGCTCGCCCGGCGAGCACGCTGAACATCCCCGGCCGTTCCTCGACGAGCCAGCCCCGCGCGGCCAAGCGCTTCACCTTCGACCGCACTCCCTCCACCTTCGCCGGAACCGGCTCCAGCCCGAGTGCCGCCGCGAGCTGCCGACAGTCCATCTTCTCCCCGCTCCCCGCCAGGACCTCCACGAGCCGCTGGTAGTCGGGCGCCAGCGCACCCGGATCGAGACCTTCCCTCCAGACGGGAACCACCGATCCGGGCCCTGCTCCGGCGACCCGCGCAGACCGTTCACCGGCCACCCCGGCCGGCGATGCCTCCTCGCCTGCAGGAGGTTCTGCCAGGACCTCGGCCACCGTCTGACGGGTAATCACGAACCGTTCCCACGCGGCTTCCGCCTCCCGCAGCTCGGCCTGCAGAACCTCCACTCGCTGCCGGGCAGCACGCTCGCGCTCCTCCAGTAGCCCCATCACCGACGGCACCGGCACCTCCACCGAAGAGACGAACGACACCCCGTCTCTGCCACCGAGGCACCAGCACTATGCCTGACCAGCGGAAACGCACCCATCACTATCGGAAAGACAACGGCTTCTAAGGCGGCCGCCCGGCCCAAGCTCAACTCCCTGTCGAGGTGGATCATCAACCGCGCGGACACCCCCCACCAGATCGCCCTCCTCGCCAGAGAAGGCGAAGGGGGGCGACGGCGCCCTGATCTTCGGGTGCCTGTTGCTGCTCACCGGCCACCCGCGCAGCGCCGAATTCTGGTGGGGCTACGCCGCCGGCACCGACAACCACACGGCCAGCTACTGCCTCTACCTGTACAACCTCCACCATGGCGACCTCGGCGAGGCCCAGACCTGGTTCGAACGCGCCACCCCGCGAACGGCCGGTTGCGAGGCTGGCGACACCATCCGCCCAAACCCGCCGCCGGTCGACAACGTCTCAACGAGACACAGCCAACGGGTAGCCGTCCGGCACCGGCCTTCGAACACCTGCCGCTGCTGGCCGGAGGCCGTGGCCCCGCTATCCTCCCTGGGTCAGCGATCGACATCGGGGGGAACCTATGCGGCAGCGCCGCGCTCTGCTTGCCAGCGCCGTCCTGGCGACCGTACTCACCACCGGCTGCGGCTCGGGCGGAAGCGCCACGGGCGAGGCGGCTGACGCAACCGGGACGCCCCCTACTGCTGCGCCGATCGAGACGGCCACCGCAGCTGCTGCGCCCGCGAGTTCCGCGTCGACGGGCTCGGCGACCGCGAGCGCCGGGGCCGGGAAGCCGCCGGCCGGGTACGACCCGAACCGGGACGCCGCGGCCGACCTGAAGGCGGCGCTCGCCCTGTCGGCCGGCGATCAGCGGCCGGTGCTGATCGACTTCGGGGCCAACTGGTGCCCCGACTGCAAGGTGCTCGACAAGCTGTTCCGCTCCGAGCAGGTCGCCCCGCTACTGCGGGACGACTACCGGGTGGTGGCCGTGGACGTGGGCAGGTTCGACCACAACCTCGACCTGGCGGCCCAGTACGTCGACCTCCAGCTCAGCGGCATTCCCGCGCTGGTGGTGCTCTCCCCGGACGGCGCGGTGCGCACCGCGAGCAACGACGGCGCGTTCTCCAACGCCCGCAGCATGACCGCGAACACGGTCGCCGCCTACCTCAAGCGCTGGTCGCAGAAGTGAGTCCGGCTGGGCGGTTCTGCGCAGGGTCGGCGGTCGCAACGCTGCTGCTGCTCGGGGCGGCGGGCTGCGCCGCGGACCCGGCGCCGGCGGCCGGCCCCGCCGCCGGCTACAGCGGCGGCGGGGTCACAGTCGCCGTGCGCCTTGAGGCCGAGGAGGGCGGGCGGCAACTGCTCAGCGCCACCTTCACCCCCGAGCAGGCCGGGTTCCACCTGTACAGCGTCGACCTGCCGGCCGGCGGGGTCGACGGGCTCGGCCTGCCGACCCGGCTGACGGTGCGCGGCGGCCTGGCCGTGGACGGCGTCGCCCGGGCCGATCGTCCGCTGCGTACGGTCAGCCCCTTGGGCCTGGGCGTGGAATTGCCGGTCTACCCGGACGGCGCGGTCACCGTCACCCTCCCGGTCCGCCGATCCGACGGCGGGCCGGCTGAGGCGGTGGTGAGCTTCGGCGCGTGCAGTGAGCAGCGCTGTCTCATCCCCGTCACCGACCAGGTCATCCCCCTCGGTCCGATCGGCTGACACGGGCGGGCGGCCCAGCCGGTCCGCCGTGTGGGGCACGAGTACCGCGAGCTGGTCGGAGGCCCGCTCGACGGCCTCCTTCTGTTCTCTGAACTACCTAACTCTGCGGCTCTGTTCACGATGACGGGCGATCATCATGCGGAAGACTGTGCGGGTGACCCTTCCTACCCCCCTTGCCGCTGCTGAAGAGATCCACACTCACCTCGTCGACCAGCTCAACCTCGCCCTTCGCCGACCCGGGATGTACGGCGGCGAGGCGGCTCTTCGGATCCTGATTGATCACCTGCTGTTCGTGGAACGCCGGCCCGAGGCGTGGGCCCAACTGCAGCGGGGCTGGGAAGACCGGGGGCTCTGGACCTCGATCGGCATCGCCGGGGCCTTCCAGGACTTGTTCCCCGCACAGGCCGACTGCCATGAAATCTCCTCGGTGTACGCGGAGTTCGCGCAGCAGAGTGGCTGGCTCAAGCCCGACCGGGTTCTCACGGGGGAGGCGTACGAGGCCCTCACTGGCCGTGTCCGGCGGTGGGCCGCTGCGGACCGCACCTGGGCAGACGTGACGGCGGAGTTTGGTTCTCCCTCTGTGCTGTTCGGAGGGAATAACCCTCTTTACGGGAAGACGCTCGGGTACCTCACTGAGGATCCGCAGCAGCCGATGGTGGTCTTCCACTTGTGGAACGGCAGCGGCCCAGGGACTGAATCGTGGCCGCCCGAGCAGGAGCAACCGCAGCTTCTCGCAGTGCGCTTCGGCGTGGGCTCGTTCCCCGGGTCGTTGACGTTCACCCCCGAGGGCGAGCGGCAGAAGCCAACGATCGGTGACCCTCGCGGACGAACGTACGGGGCTTGACCGGTCGGCTTTCACAGGTCCCGTGCCTCGTGCGTGCGAGCGGCCATCTGGTCGAACCTGGGGATACCCATGAAGACTGGGGAGGCCCTGCGCTCCTGCTGGACGTCGAGTTGGTAGAGCTTCTCCTGCGCTGCGGCGAGGCTGGCGGAGAGCCCTTCGACTTCGCCGAGCCAGCCCTCGCGGGGATGCGCCGCGGAACCCGCTGCGGAACGCGGGGCCGGTACAGACCCGCGCGCACCGACCCCCGCCCGCCCTGGCGGGCTGCCGGCCTGCCGGCGACACACCCTGATACCACCACCGGGACCAACCCCGGCAGCAGCGCGGCTCCTGCCTGCGCACACTGGAGGGGTCGGTCCGCGCCCGAACCCCCGAGCGGGCGGCGGACCGGCCCCCGGCGTCACCGAGTGGTCAGGGCCTCGGAGCGTCTGCAGGCTGGGCCTCGCACCAACTGGCGGCCGTCGTCGCTGGGAGGCGTGCCCGCTTGCGGGCGGCCTGGCGACTGATGCCTGCGGTCTCGCCGAGCTCAGGAAAGCCCGCCCCAGCGTGTCCAGCGCGCTCGGCGGTCTCCGGGGGTATCTGCTGGCAGGTCTCGGCATACGTGGTGGTGCCTGGGCAGGGTAGAACTCGCTGGGGAATCCGGGAGAGAGCTGACACTCGAATGTCTGCCCTAGGGGTGACAACTGCGTCAGCCCCAGGGCAGACTTTGAGTCGCCGATACGCGACCCGCAGGAGCGCCCGATGCTCACCACCGTCCTCACCTCGCCCGACTACGCGACGGCTGCCGAGTACGTCGCTGACCAGGCCATCGAGCTGACCGCCGTGACCGCTTGTATGGACTCCGAACTCCACACCGTCTGGTTGGACGGGGCCGCCGCCACCGTCTGGCACGCCTACAACGACGTTGACACCGGCGACTGGATCCTGGACCGCGAGCCTGCTGGGGAAGCCCAGCGCTGGATCGAGGAGCAACTCCTCCACGTGCTGGATCGCCTTGCCTCCCCGGACACCAGCATCGAGTACAGCCACAACCCCGGACGGGTCGAGGACGACCTGAAGGCCCTCGGCGAACTGGAGGCCGTCAAGCTCGCCGCCCTGCGCGCGCTCACCGGTGGCGACCCGGTCGCCACCGACAAGCTGATCCGCAAGGAGATGGACGCACTGCGCACGCGGATCGGCCTCCTGGCCCGGCTGCGCGCGGTCAACCTCAACCAGGCCTACGGCAGCGACCGCGGCGCCCAGGCCGAGGCGTCCCGCGCGCTCGGCGTCACCCGCGAGAGCGCCCGCCGGGCCATGGACGCGGCCGACACCTACGCCGACCGCGCCCGCGCCGGCGCCGAGAAGGCGCCCCAGACCGACCTGTGGAACTGACAGCCCGTCCGAGCCCGCACCCTGGAGATGACCGGTGAGTCCTGCCGACCCGAACCGGCCGAACGAGGCCGCCCGCCTCACCCAGCAGCTGATCGACCAGGGCTTCACCAAGCGTCAGGCCGCCAGGATGCTGGGCCGTGACGCCTCGCTGGTATCGCAGTTCTTCACCAAGGGCAAGGGCGCGGCGTTCGTGAACGCGCTGCGCCAGGTCGTACGGGCGGTGCGCGGCGGCGAACGCGACACGGAGGCCTTGTCCGGGATCGCGGCCGAGAACGTGGAACGCCGCCGGACCAGGACCGGCCAGAAGGCCCGGGTGCGCGGCAAGGACGTCGTCGGCGCGCCCGGCGAGTCGATGGCCGGCCGCGCCGGGAAGCAGGCCATCCGCTCCGGCGCCTCCCACCTCGCCCCGGTGGTGCACGAGACCGGCCAGGCCGGCGGCCGCCTTGCGTTCACGGTGCGGATGCGCGCCGACCAGTTCACCATGTCGGCCGGCTCCACCGAGGACTCCCCGGGCCTGCGCCGCGGGTTCGTCCCGCGCGCGGACGGCACGGAGGAGCGCACCTACGGCAGCTCCTCCACTGGCGGGTTCGACGCCGCCGAGTGGTCCCGCCGGGCCGCGGACCACCACGGCGACGTGACCGAGGCGATGCGGGCGTGGCTGGTGGAGACCGGTCGGGCCGTCGAGGACGCCGACATCCAGTACCTCGAAGTCCGCGGATGGGTCCCCCGGTAACACCCCGGACCCCCGGCCCCCCAGACTTGGCAGACGAAGGAGAGCACCGCCGTGGACACCACGACCACCACCACCGCAGAGGCCGCCGCGCCGGCCGGGCCGCTGGCCATCCCCGCGCAGCCGTCCGCCGGCACCGCCGCGGTGAACCCGCTTTCGCTGCACGGGTTCCAGAAGGACGCCGTGGCGGCCGCAGTGAAGACCGTGAAGGCGGGCGGTCGCGCGACGGTCGTCGCCGCCACCGGCTCCGGCAAGACCCTGATCGCGGCCGGCTGCGCCCGGCGCCTGGCCGCGCGTGGTGTCGTCCTGGTCCTGGTGCCGACGATCGAACTCCTGGAGCAGACGGCGGAGGCGTGGTCGCTGAAGGGCGGGCGGCGGGGTCTGGCGGTGGCGGCGTGCTCGCGGGAGGAGGCGTTGGAGAGCGCGGAGGCCGGCGGCCGGATCCGGGCGCAGGTGTCGACGCAGGCCGCGCGGATCGCCGACCTGGTCGCCTCGGCCAAGCCCGGTGAGCCGGTGACGGTGTACGCGACCTACGCGTCGCTGGAGCGGATCGTCCAGGCCCACCAGCAGTTCGGCCTGCCGGCCTGGGACCTGGTGGTCGTGGATGAGGCGCACCGTACGGCCGGGTCGGAGGGCAAGGCGTGGGCGGCGGTTCACGCCGACGGCCAAGTCCCGGCCGCGCGGCGGCTGTACTTCACCGCCACGCCCAGGATCGCGGATGACCGGCGGGCGATGGACGGCCTGGCAGACCTCGGTGCCGTCGCCGACACCGACGGCACCGACGGCACCGACCGCGAGGGCTCGGAGCAGCTGCCCGCGTTGTGCTCGAGGATGACGAGACGGTCTATGGCCCGACCGTCTACACCTGGACGCTGGGCCAGGGGATCGAGCACGGCTACCTCGCCGACTACCGCGTCCTGGTCCCCGTCGTCACCGACGAAGACCTGCGCGACCTGCTCAACCTGCCCGCCGTCGCCGACCTGCGCACCCAACGTACCAACGAAGACCTGCTGCGCCTGGCGTTGCAGGTCGCGGTGCTGCGGGCGGTCGCGGACCTGGACCTGCGCCGCGTGATCACCTTCCACTCGCGCGTGTCGGGGGCGCGGGAGTTCGCCGCGGACCTGCCCGCGGCGGCCGCGCTGTTGAAGGACGCGGCGCAGCAGTTCACCTATGAGCCTGGGACCAAGTACCTCAGGAGTGTCTCCGGGGCACGGTCAGGCCATGGTGCTCGAAGAGGTGGGTGAAGAACTGTTCGACGAGCGGGCGGATCCGGTCTCGGCCGAGTTCGGTGGAGCTGAAGCGGTAGACATCGTAGCCGCGCAGCTTCAGGTCGCGGTCTCCGCGGACGGTGTCCTCGTACGCTTTGCTGTTCGCGTAGTGGTGGCCGCCGTCGACCTCGACCACCACCCGGCTGCCGTTGGGCAGGAGGATGAGGAAGTCCATCCGGTGGTTCAGCAGCGCCTTCACCCCGCGTCGCTCCACGGTTTTCGGGTCCCAGTGCAGCCACACCTCGGGGAGCAGTGCCGGCATGTCCCAGGCACGGCCCCCGAAGACGAGGGCTGGGGCGTGCCAACCTTCACCAGACCGGAGGAGGTGAGGGCCGTGCTGACGACCTCGGTCAGCTTCTCGGCGGTCTCCAACTGGGGGGCGGAGATCGTGAACTGCAGCGGTACCGGCTTTTCGGCCAGGGCGGCGGCTGGTACGGGCCCGCGCGGCGCGGCGTGGACGCCACACCCTCTCCAGGACCCGCTCGGCGACAGCGAGCTCGTCCCGCTCCGACCGCACCTCCGCCAGCCCGCCTGACCTGCTGCTCTTCGAGTCGTCCAAGCCGGTGCGGCGCGCGGTGATCGCTTCACCTTGGGATCGAGCATGAACGGATCGTAGAAGGCTGTTCATGGGGATTGAGGCCCAGTCAACATGATCAGACCACAGAGGTGGCTGGCGCCATCCTCCTGCCTGACGTTTCCGCTCGGAGGCTCTTGTAATGTGGTGTCGTCTAGGGCGGCTCGGCATCCATGGAGCGGATCATTACTACCCACAATGCTTCGCAATCCCAGCCCGAGACCGTGACGCGTGCTGGTGGCAAGCGCACACTGGCTCTGACCGCTCTCGTGACGGCGGCCGTTGTCACCTATGCCTTGGACCTGGGCAGCAAGCTTGTGGCTGTCTCGCGGTTGGAAGGCCAAGAGCCCGTTGCGGTAGTGGGCCACGTGCTTACGCTGCAAGTGTTCCGTAACTCGGGTGCGGCTTTCAGCAGCGGTCAGGCCTTCACTGTTGTGTTCACGGCGATTGCGGTCGCGGTTGCCGTGGTCATCACGCGTGCCGCGCGTCGGCTCCAGAGCCTTCCTTGGGCTGTTGCTCTGGGCCTGCTGCTTGGGGGCGCGCTCGGCAATTTGACTGACCGGACCTTCCGAGGGCCCGCGGCCTTTCGCGGGCACGTCGTCGACTTCATCTCCGTCGAGCACTTCGCGGTGTTCAACCTCGCAGATTCGGGCATTGTCTGTGGCGGTGCCCTGATGGTCCTCATGACGATCCGGGGCACTTCTCTGGATGGCTCAGCCCCTCACGATCGGCAGAGCCGGAGCATTCTCTCCCCCCGGTGAGATCCTCCGGAACCGAGAACTCGACCGTTGGCGGCATACACGGACACTGCGGACAGTGCTCTTCTCATAAAGTGCCATCACCATCGGCCGGGTAGCGGAACCATCGACCACACGCCGCCGTAGATCTCCTCGTATTGGCGCCGCTGGTCGGCGCTCAGTCCCATGCGGCGGTCCATCGCGTAGTGCAGCGACACGAGCATGCGCAACGCGAACCGCCGCCGACGAGAAGATGGGCAGGCTCACGGCGGCGGCCGAGCACTCCATGAGCAACGGGCTCGCAGAGAGCATGAACACCAGGGTTCGGTTGATCGCCCGCATGGCCTTCGGCTTCAAGGACCCCGCAGCGCTCATCGCACTCGCCATGCTCAGCCTCGGCGGCCACCGGCCCCACCTACCAGGCCGTCAAGCTGAATGAACCCACCCACGGAAGCGACCGAAGAGCCATAATTCCTCCATGCACTACGGACTCCTCGGCTCGCTCGAAATACACCATTGCGGTAGGCCAATCGAAATCGAGCGCCCGCGACGACGTGCACTGCTGGCTTACCTCCTGCTCAATGCGAACCGACTGGTGACTACAGAGCAGATGGTGGATGCTTTGTGGGGTGAGCGCGCGCCCACCAGCGCTCGCGGCCAGGTGCACACTGCGGTATCTGAGTTGCGAAAGGCCCTCGGACCGGACGGCGACAGCGCCTTGGTGTCCCAAGGAGGCAGCTACAGGCTGTCAGTGGAGGATTCTGCGTTCGATGTCGCGGAATTCCGACATCTGGCGTCCGATGCGCGGCGGCTCAATGACCGGGGCGATGTTCAGAAGGCTTCGCGTGCGCTGCGGGCGGGCCTTGAGCTTTGGCGCGGCCCGGCGCTGTGCGGAATCGACGCTCCCTTTGCCGTACCGGTGCGCACTGAGCTGGAAGAGGAGCGCTTCGCGACGTACGAGCTGCTTGCTGACATCGAACTCGGGTTGGGGCGCCATCATGATCTGGTGCCCGAGCTAACCGGCTTGCTCGAAGAACATCTGGTGCGCGAGGGGCTCGCCGAGCGGCTCATGCTCGCGCTGTGGCGCAGCGGACGGCAGGCCGATGCCTTCGGTGTCTACCACCGCACACGTACGGCATTGGCCGAGGCGTTCGGCGTCGATCCGGGTCCGAGTCTCGTCAGCCTGCATCAGCGCTTGCTAGCGCTGGATCCTGAACTGGGCGTCGATCCGTGCCCGGCCCTGCGCGCCGTCCATGAGCAGGTACTGACGGCTTCACCGATCCTCTCCGCGCAGCCCACCACGGCTGACGGCACCGCTTCCCGTTCCGTTGCGGAAGTGCCTGAGGTACCCCCGGCCCTGCCAGGAACGGACCGACAGGAGCCGGGGACACCGGTGCCCGCACAACTGCCCGCGGACACCCCGCTCTTCACCGGCCGACGGAACGAGCTGCGGTACCTCCGCCGGGTTTTGGAACAGGCCGCAAGCGGCGACGGTCCGCAGGTGGTGACCATCACGGGCATGGGCGGTGTGGGCAAGAGCGCCCTCGCGATCCACGCCGCCCACCTGCTGCGCGACCGCTTCCCCGACGGTCAGCTCCACCTCGACCTGCGCGGCTTCAGTGCCTCCTCCCCACGCGCCGTCCACGAGGTCCTCGCCACCCTCCTGGCCGACTTGCGCCCTGCGGCGTCCGGCGCGAGCGCGCAGCCGCTGCCCGACCGCACCGACGAGCGCGCCGCACTGCTGCGCACCGTGCTCGCCGACCGGCGGGTCCTGTTCCTGCTCGACAACGCCCGCGACAGCGCCCAGGTCCTCCCGCTGCTGCCCGGCACCGGCAACGGCGCCGTGATCGTCACAAGCCGTAACTCCCTCACCGACCTGCCCACGACGCACCACCTGCCGCTGGCCCCCATGGACATCGAGGAACAGCGCGCCCTGCTGTCAGCGCTGTGCGGCACCGACCGCGTCGACCAGGACCTCGACGGCGCCCTGCGGACCCTGGCCGCCTGCGCGGGCCTGCCACTGGCCCTGCGGATCGTCGGTGCCCGGCTGGCCGCCCGCCCCGCCTGGCCGCTCGCCACCCTGGCCGACCGCCTCGCCCCCGACGGGCCCGGACGCCTGGCGGCGCTGGCCGCAGGGCAGTTGGAGGTACGGTCAACCTTCGACTCCAGCTACCTTGCGCTGCGCGACAGTGACCGGCCCGCCGAGCGCGAGGCCGCCCGTGCCTTTCGCCTGCTGGGCCTATGGCGGGGGCAGGAGTTCACCCCCGCCAGTGCCTCCGCTCTGCTCGACCGCACGCCTGCGGAGAGCGAAGACCTGCTGGAGCGGCTCGTCGACTTCCACCTGCTGGAATCCCCTGCGCCGCTTCGCTACCGTTTCCACGACCTGCTCGCCGAGTACGCCGCCGAACGTGCCTATACCGACGAGACCGCCCAGACGCGCGAGGCGGCCCTGCTGCGCCTGTGCGTCTGGTACGCGCTCGCCGTGGAGAGCACCCGCACAATCCTGCGTGAGACCGGCCAGTTGCCCCCCAGACTCAACCAGGCCCCGCCCGCGCCCCTTCCCATCTTCGCAGACGAGACCCGAACCCTGGTCTGGTGCCGACAGGAACTGACGAACATCGGCGAGGCCATCCGGCAGGCCGGCCAGGGCCCGCGGCCCGACCTCGCCTGGCGACTGGCGGTCTGGCTCTTCGGATACATGCGCATGAGCTGGTGGGCTGGCCAGGGGGAGGACTTGCTCGACCAGGCGCTGAGCATCGCGGATCAGCACCACGACCGGCTCGGCCGGGGCTGGCTGCTGCGCTACCTGGGCATCACCCACGGCATGGCCCGGCGCCTGGACAAGTGCGTTCAGGCCCTGCAGGACGCTCTCGAACTCTTCGACGACCCCGAGAGCAAAGCGTCGATCCACTGCAACCTGTCGGTCGCCCACACCGCCGCCGGCCAGGCCGACCAAGCCCTCGTCCACGCGCGGGCGGCCTTCGACCTCCACCGGCAAGCCGGCTCCGCGCCGCGGCTCACCGCCTTGGTTGTCAGTTCGATGGCTGATGCCCTGCGGACGGCCAGCCGACACACGGAAGCCGAAGACCATTACCGCGCGGCCCTCGCTCTGTGGCGCGAGCGCGGCGACGCCAACAGCACCGCCGTCACGCTGTCCAACCTCGGCGATGTCATGCGCGGTCTCGGCCGGCACCAGGACGCCTTCACGGCACTTCACGAAGCCCAAGAGATCTTCGAACGGATCGGCAATGTCTCCGCTATGGCGGACAACCTGATCACCATGGCCCGCACGCACGCCGACTTCTCCGAGTGGCCGCAGGCCCGAACCCGAGTGCTCCAGGCCATCGACCTCGCTCACCGCCACCACCTGAGCCCCTGGCTCAGCGAGGCACACGAGGTCCTCACCACGATCGAAAGCGCCCACGCCGCCGAGTCATGAGGGCGCAGGCGGCGTCGGCAAGGCCCTGATCGGACCGTTGGTGGACTGTTGTGAGGTGCTCCTCGATCTCGCCGAAGCGCGAGGTGACCGTCATGCCCAAGGCCTGGACCGCTACCAGTACGGCCTCCTCCTGGTGCTACCGGACGTCAGGAGGAGGCCCGCGGGCAATGGCACCGAGCTCTGGTGCTGCGGGATGGAACGATGGCGGACGTCCTCCCCGAGTTGAGGTCCCTCGTAGAGCAAAGCAGGCGACCACCAGCGAGCCAGCGGAGCCGGCCGCCACAAGCCGTCGGCTACGTCCTTGCGGTGCCCCAGTCCCGGTTCAGCGTGGGCTGTCCACACATCGACTGGCTGCCCGTGGCAGAGATCCGGCGGCTCCTGACGGCTGGCCACACCCCCACGGCCTTCACCCGCCACGGTGCTCGCCCCCGCGTTCACGCCTTGAACTGGTCCGCTTGGCTCCGACAACGCCAGGCCATCGCCCGCCGCTGTCACTACCAACGTCGGCTGCACACGATCGAGGGGCGGTCTCATGAAGACCGCCCCTGACGGAAATCAGCCCGCTACACTTACCGCGCGCAGCCTCTGAGCAGGCAAAACGTCGAAGTCCTGCTGGAGTACTAGGCCAGTTTGAGACTCAGCTGCGCGTCCCATTGACCGAGCCCGGGACGGAGGTCCACCATGCGGAAGAATGCCTGGTTCCGCTCGTATCGGGCAAGTTCCAAGGTGGTCAGTTCCTCGGGGATTCGGGCGGCCGCGTCCTCGATGTATCCGGTCGCGATGAGCTGTTCGACCAGGCGCATGCCGCTTGCGGACGTCAGACCGGGGAACCGCCGGCGCAGTGCCTCAGCGATCTCCGGCTGGCCGCGGGTACCGTCCATCAGCCCGAGCGCTGCCCAGGTCCAGCCGCGGGGGTCGCGGATCTCAGCGGCAAGCCCATAGACCCCGCTCATCAGACGCGCTCCTCTCGAAAGGAGCCGGTGGGGCCTCCTCGACCCCACCGGCTGCTTCAGTCCGCGCACGGACGTAGCACTCGGTTGCCTTCAGCTCGGCCGTCTCGATCCGGTCAAGCATGCGGATCTCGACGAGACCGGCCTCCTCTCCGGGAAGAACGTTGTTCCGCTGGGTGTGCTCGTCCTCGTTCTGCATCGATGTCACCTCCCTCCCATGAGTAGTTGCCCTCCAGAGCCTGTACGGGTCCGGAAGCTCCGGGCCGCGGGTCACGCGGAACAGGACTCGTCCGATGACCAAGTGCTGGGGGCACAGGCCCCACTGCCGGGAGTCCTCGCTGTACTGGTCGTCACCCACCAGGACGACGCTTCCGTCCGGCACCACCGTGACGTCGAGAAGACCAGTGGAGCCGGCCAAGGAGACGGGCAGCCGGTCGCCGGAGACCGCTGCCACCCGCTTGACGATCCACTGGCCGCGATCACCGAGAGAGTCGGTAGGCATTGCACCGGCCCAGTCCCTCGCCGTCGGCTTCTGGGCGATCACGATGTCACCCGGTCGACACGGGCGTCCTGACGGGCCGGCAACGAGCAGTCGGTCGCCCGGCATGAGCGTCGGCTGCATGCTCCAGCCCTTGACCGTCACCAGGTAGAGCCGCTTCCTCAGCCGATTCAGCATTGCTGCTCCGGCAAGGGCCGATGTCACGAGGCCGCCGGCCATGAGAAGGCGGCGGTCGGCTAGTGAGAGGTGTGCGATCACGGTTCCTTCGTTCTCGTGTGGTGCTCGGTCGGTCCGTCAGCGCCCCGCATCGGCATAGCCGGAGGCCTGGAGGGTGAAGAGCCGGTGATAGGTTCCCCCGACAGCCATCAGTTCGCGGTGGTCGCCGAGTTCGGCGATCCGGCCGTCTACGATCACGGCGATCGCGTCGGCGTCCTTGACCGCGCTCAGCCGGTGCGAGATCAGCAGCCGGGTCGACCCTGCCGAACCGCGCAACAGCTCTTCGTGAAGCGAGGCTTCGGCCTCCGCGTCCAACCCCGAGCTGGGTTCGTCCAGGATCACGAGGTAACTGTCATGTCTCATCAGGCCGCGTGCGACAGCGACGCGCTGCCACTGCCCTCCGGAGAGGTGCACCTGACTGACACGGTTCGTCGCCGAGTCCCCGGCGAAGAAGATCCGGCTGAGCATGGTGTCGTACCCGTTGGGCAGCTCGGCCAGGTATTCGTCGGCGCCCGCCTTGACGGCCGCCGCCCGTACGGCCGCCCGATCGTTGAACCGGTCGAGGTCGCCCAGGCTGATGTTCTGCGCGGCAGTCAGGTCGTAACACATGTAGTCCTGGAAGATCGCGGTGATGCCACGCTGGTACTCCTGACGGGGCAAGGTCCGGATGTCTCGGCCCCCCACCAGGATCGAGCCGCGGGTGGGCTCGTAGAGTCCGCAGAGCAGTTTGACCAGGGTGCTTTTGCCGGCTCCGTTGAGACCGACCAGTGCCGTCGCTTTACCCGCCGCGAGACGCAAGTTGACGCCTTTGAGTATCCAATCCGTGTCCTCGGAGTGGCGGAACCAGAGGTCGTTGACCTCGATGTCCCCCGACAGCGGCGCCATCCGGGTCGGACTGTCCTCGGCGACCGGCGCGGTCGTCACGATCCGCTGGTAGTTCTCGAATGCCAGCAGCGACCGGTAGCCATCGCCGATCCCGGTGGCCAACTGCAGGACGGCACCCTGTACTCCGGCGGCCGCCGCGATGAACACCGACAGGTCACCGATGCTGACCTGTCGGTCGGCGACGCGGGTGGCGGACCAGACGACGCAGGCACCCACGATCACGGCCGAGAACATCGCCAGTGCGGCTTGCCTCCTCACACTGCGTAGCTCCAGCCGCTCCTCGGCGCGGTTGATCGACCGGGTCTCGTCGTTCATCCGCTCGCGGAAGAAGTCCCCGAGGCCGAAGATTCGGATCTCCTTGACGGCGTTGACGCTCGTGATCACGGATCGGTAGAAGATCTCCCGCCTGGAGGCCTGCACCGTCCGTTCGGCGAGACCGATTTGCTCCCGGGACTGCATCAGCTGGCTGAAGACCACTGGCAGTGACGAGAGCGCGATCAGTCCGAAGACCACTGGGCTGATGATCCACAGGCTGCCCAGCAGACCGACGATGGTGATCACGGCCTGGAATGAGGAGACGACGGCGCCGAGAAGTAGTTCGGGTGAGGTGGTGCTCGCGTTCAGTGCGAGCTGGATGCGGTCCAGGGAAACCGGGTTCTCGAACCAGGTGATGTCCCGAAGACGGTTCAGCGCCTGGAACAGCTGGTCACGCAGCCACAGG
Organism: Kitasatospora cathayae; assembly: GCF_027627435.1. Lineage (GTDB taxonomy): Bacteria > Actinomycetota > Actinomycetes > Streptomycetales > Streptomycetaceae > Kitasatospora > Kitasatospora cathayae. The sequence goes on from NZ_CP115450.1 coordinate 8,843,333, forward strand.
CGGGCGGCACGCTGGGTCCTCGTCTGCCAGTATCGGGCGAGCCTGGGCAGCACTGCGGAGGCAACGCCCAGAGCGGCCAGGAAGGAGGATTTCCGAAGGATTTCGGAGGCTGACCCGCCAGGTGCCGTGGCCAGGCCGTCCAGCAACCCCTTCGTGGCCCAGGCGACTGCGGTCGGAATCACGCCTCCGAGCGCGGAGAACGCCAGATATCCGGCAGCCGGGATGGGGGCCGCCCGAAACGCGAACCGCAGGACAGGAATCAACAGGCGGGGATTTCTCTCCGTATCGCCTGGGAGGAACCGCATACCGGGAACCCCTCGGTAATTCGAATCGGACGATGTACTTCGAGCGGCTGAGCGCGCAGGGTCCCCGCCCGGCCGGGGGCGTCGAAGGCGAGCCGGTCCGGCCGGGCAGGGATGCGGGTCGATTACCAGCAGCTGCTGTGGCCGTCGGGGTAGTAGCAGCACCAGACGGTGAAGGTCTGGCCGTTCAAGGCACCACCCGCGGGCCCGCAGATCTCGATGCGCTGGGCGGAGGCCTCGATGTCGGGGAGCAGCCGACCGAGCATGCGGTCGCCGAGCGTGGACAAGGTACGGGAAATGGACATGATTATCCCCTGTCATTGGGTAGTGGGGTGGAATGAGATTCTGCAAGCGGACGTCGCGGAATCGACGCCAGAATTGCCGAGACCCGCTGGGTCGAACAGATCAAAACTCGATCCGGCGCCAGATGTCAAACCAGATTTTCAGATGCGGATAGTTCGGTGAACATGGTTATGGAACTTGGCCAAGCGGACCAATTTCGGACATTTCTTAATATTGCGTGGCGCTTTTCGCGGATTCTTGACTTTCCTGCGGTGTGGGCGGTTGGATCCGAGAGTCGTGGTGGTCCGAGCGCGGTGGCGACCGGCTCATGACCCCAGACTGTCCAGGCGCTCTTCTCGCGCCCTTCTCGCGCCCTTCTCGCGCCCTTCTCGCGCCCTGCTCGCCCCCTTCTCGCGCCTCTCCCCGGCTCTTCGCACCCCCGTGGTGCCACGTCCGGCCGGCCTCCCCACCCACTCAGGAAGGTGTGTCCCGTGATTCCCGTGCTCATGACGTTCGTGGTCCTGTTGGGCATCGTGACTGCAGCCCATGTCGTGCTGACTCTCGCTTTGGTGCGGCGACTGCGAACTGTCGAGGCCGACCGGGCCTCCAGCCAGCGGTGGCCCGAGGCTGGCGCGACGGTCACCGAATTCGCCGTCCGGACCACGTCCGGACGCCTGGCCACCCCGGAAGACGTGCGCGTGGGCGAGCGGCTGGTCGCCTTTCTCAAGGCTGGCTGCGGCCCCTGTGACGAACTTGTCGACAGTCTCGATCCTCGGCTGGGTGCGACAGACGTTGCCGCCCACTTCTTCGTCGTCGGCGATCCGTCGGATCCGAGGACAGGGATGATGGCTGACCGGCTGGGCGCCCTCGGCGAGGTGGCGGTGGTCGGAAACGGGAAGGAGGTCATGTCCGCGTTCGGCGGGGTTCGCGTGTTCCCGACCCTGCTCCGGCTGCGCGACGGCGTGATCATGGCTGCTGGCGCGGACCCGAATCGAGTCCTTGCCCGGATTCCGCAGAGGACCCGATGAACTGCGTGGACTACGCCTGCCGCGCCCTGCTGGCCGTGGTGTTCGCGGTCGCGGTTGCCGGGAAGGCGCGCAGCCGTACCGCGTTCGGCGCCTTCAGCGCAGGGCTCGCAGACTTCAGCTGGATACCTGCTTCGACACGGAACGGCGTCGCGCTGGTCACTCTGCTTACGGAGACGTTCACGGCGGTGCTGCTGATCGCCACGGCCCGCTTCGGTGCTCTGCTCGCGCTGGCACTGCTCGCGGTGTTCACGATCGCGACTGTCAGAGCCGGACGAGCGGGCTCCTGCCAGTGCTTCGGCGTCGCCGACGCCGCGGCAGGCTCAACGGTCGGCGCCTTCCTCGCCAGAAACGCCCTGCTCGCGGTGACGGCCCTGGCCGTCGTGCTGCTGCCAGACGGCCCGGTCTCGGCCGTGATCGGGCTGGCATCGGTGGCTGTCGGCGCGGGCGCCGGGGCCGTGGTCACCCGCTGGGACGATCTGGTCTACCTTCTGCGCCGCTGACACTTCGAGCGGGCGACCGGACCCCGTCCCGCGCGGGGGAGGACACCCCGCTGAGCAGCATCGCGGCACGGCTCGGCTGACGCCTGCGCGGCGAGGAGGGATCATCCCGACGGTCTGTCCCTGCCGACGCGACGGCACGCCGACCCTGCCACAGGTCGTCGGTGTCCACGGGCAGCGTCTCGCCGTGGTAGAGCAGCCGCGGGTCATTGTCGCGGAAGGGTGTGCCCAGCGGAGCGCAGTCCTGCAGGTGGGGCGCGGCCAGGACCTGGTGGGCGAACTCGTTCCAGCCTTCCTTGGTCGTGAGTCGGGTGGGCCGGTAGGCGCCGGTGATTGCGATGCCGTGGGGGAGCGGAGTGGACCGGATCAGGTCCAGGCGGTTCAGCAGCGCGCCCGCCGGCAGTGTGACGGACGAGGACCTGCGCGAGCTGCTCAACCTCCCGGCCATCGCCGACCTGCGCTCCCAGCGCAGCAACGCGGTGGTAGATCTCGGGCAGGAAGTCCAGCGGCGCGCATTCGTCGCCTGCCTTGCGGGCGCCGGCCACGAAGGCGACCTGGGTGCGGGTGACGGCGAGGATGTGCCCGACCCGCAGCCTCGCCTCGGTCTTGTCCTCGGGCAGTGGCGGGGAGGCCACGTTCTCCAGCTCGGGGAAGCGGGCGGCGATCCGCGCGCCCCGCTCGGTCAGGAACCAGGCCCGCAGCCTGCCGGCCTGCGGGAGGACGACGTCCTCGACCAGGCCCTCGTCCTTCAGCTTGCGCAGCCGCCGGCGCATCAGCTCTGGCTTGCTGTCGGGGGTGTGCAGGACGCGCAGCTGCTCGGCCGTGGCCATCCGGAACTGGTACAGCGCGGCCACGACGTGGTGGTCGATCTCGGGCGGCGTCGCCATCACGGGGCTCCTCACGATCGGTGCCCACCGCCCCGCTGGCGGCGAGCACCGTATGGAAGCCCGCGGTACTCACCACTTTTCTCCCCAAGACCGGCCCATTCGGTCACGATCCGACAACGGGTGTTCTAACCGGTGCGACAACCGGGGTTACGAACCGGTGCACCAACCGGTCGCCGCCCATCCCGGCCGCAGCGCTCGGATTCCCGGCGAACGCGCAGGTCAGAGGCCGTGGTGAGTGGCCGTCAAGGCGAAACTCACCACCCCGACAACCCTCTCCTTCCCCTTCCTGTCCTTGGCTTTGTGGGTGGTGGCTGGCTGGTTGGGTGGGGCGGTGGCGTTGAGGGTTTCCCGCGCCTGCGGCGGGCCTCTTCTTCTCTCGCGTCCGGCTGGTGCCGGCCGCTCGCGGTGGGGCGGGGGCCGGGGCGCGCGGGCGGCGCCAGAAGGCCCACCAGGCCGCCCCTGTCGACTCCCGCCGCCAAGTTCCTCGGACGCGGCGGGCACAGCTGGGCAGAGACGGCCTGGAGAGCCCCGGGGCGCCAGGCCCAGCTGATGTTTCTGGCCGGACTCGGCGCCGCGATGGGCGATCGGGTTGCTATCTGATCTTCAGTTCAGGGGGCTCTGTCTACGAGGCCTGGGAGTGCTGGGCGGGGACGGGAGGCTTCGGGTTCACCTTGTGGCAGGAACATCCGCACGTCTCGGAGTTGTCCGTGTGGTACATCAGTTTTCTTCTGGTGTCCTCGTCCGCGGTGTCTGCGAGGGACTTGCGCAGTTCCTTGAAGGAGATGGCGTAGCGGTCGTCGACGACGGGATCGTTCTTGTTGGAGTCCTCCAGCTTGGCTCTGATCTCGTAGAAGGTACAGGTGTAGTCCGCAACATGGGTCTGGATCTGGCGGTCCAGGATGGTCAGGGCGATGTCGTGCACGTTGTTGTTCTCTTCGAGGAGTACCTTCCTGCCGGCGTGCAGGCGCTCGAAGCGCCAGAGCATGGCGAAGTAGGCGCACATCACCTCCCCGCGCTCGGTCCCCTCGGAGGAGATGGGCCTGTTCTGCCAGTGGATGGTGCCGAGGGTGTGGCGGTCCTTCATAGCGGCGTCGCTGATCAGTTCGCCGTGGAGGTTTCGGGCGATCTCAAGGCGAGTTATCTGGCGCTGCCTGTGGTTGAGCCGGATGGAGATGACGAGGGCAGTGATTGCGACGATGCAGGAGACTGTCGGGGCTCCGTACCGGAGTAGATCAGCCATCTCTGTGTATCCCTTCTCCATGACGTGGTCCGTGCTTGCTGCACCCGTGGGTGCCCGCCGGATGGTGGGCACCCACGGGCCGAGCGGTTCCGCTCCCCCGGCCGCGGCCGTTACGGCGTATCGGGGCGGAGCGCGGTGGAACGTCGCGCGATGCCTGGCGTTGTCCGTCGGGTGATCAGACGGCACACAATGACGCCAGCCCTCACAGGCGGTGGATGCTCTCCCAGTGGGCCTGGTCGAGGCCCTCACGGAAGTAGTTGTTCGGTGCGTTCCACGACGGGTGCCGGTAGAGCGGCGGGATAGGAAGCCGGGGGTCGCGGGCGAGAACAGCGCTGTAGCCCTTGAGGATCTTCAGGGACTTGGTCAGGCAGTTGTTGTCGAGCACGTTGTAGCCGTTGTCCCGCTCGTGCCGGTACACCTCCTGGGCCTTGCCGGCGTCACCGTCGCGGGTGTCCTCGCACCGCCAGTGGCTGTACTCCTGCACCCAGTGGTCGCCCTGCTTGACCTTGAGGCCGCGGAAGTAGCCGAGCATCTGGTTCCAGCTGCCTGCCTTGATCCACGAGCTGTTCGTGTTGGGTCCCGGCTTGATCTCGAAATCCCCGCTGGCTTCGGTGGCGCCGTAGATCCAGTGGTCGCGGTCGCCGCGAACCTTGAACGCCCAGCCGATGTGGCCGAGGGTCTGCGCGCCGTCCACGGAGTTGATCATGCAGACCTTGCCGAGCGGGGCGGCCTGCGCCTGCACGGGCGCCGTCACCGCCCCCGCAGCCAGGAGCACGAGCGCACCGGCTACCGACGCGGTTGCCCGCAGCACCTGCGTACGGATGTTCCCCATGGGTGTCCTCTCTGATGGCGATCAAGCCGACTGATGTCCCCTCCTGCGGGGTGCGGCTTGTTGACCTCAGATTGATGTAGGGCTTGATGACCAGCCACACTTGTCCCGAAGTAATCAACGGGTCATCAAAAAAGGCTGGGTGAGGTCGGGTTGGCCAGCAGGCAGGGGCGGCAGGAACGCCCGATCGACCCCGAGGGCGGACCTCTGGCGGCGTTCGCAACCGCGCTGCGCGCGCTGCGCGAGGAGTGCGGGAGCCCGACCTACAGACAGTTGGCGACCTACTCGAAGAGGACCGGCACGAAGAACTACTCGGACACGACGTTCTCCAACGCGGCCCGCGGCGACAGCCAGCCGTCCCGAGAAGTCACTCGCGCGTTCGTCCTCTCTTGCCACCTGTACGCGAAGTCCGACCGCGCTCGCGCCGAAGCCGCTGTCGCCGAGTGGGATGCGCGCTGGCAGGAACTCGAAGCTGCTCTCAACCCGCCCGCTGACCAGCCGACAACGGACGCATCCCGGGACCCGGCCGACGCGCCAGCCACGCAAGAGCACGACGAACCGCCCCACTTCCTGCACGCGCATCCCCACAGGCGGTGGATCCCCGCCGGCCGGAAGGGACGGCTTCTTCTCGGCGCAGCCGCACTGGTCGTTGCCACCGGCGTCCTCGCGCCGATCATCAGGAACACCGCCGCGCCCGGATCGGCGGCCGCCGACGTCCTTCCCCCGCCAGAAAGCACCGCCGGCATCCGAACCGACGCTTCCAGCAACGGCACCAGCACGCCCCAGCCCGCTGCGGCCTCGGAGCAACCGGGGCTGGAGAAGGGCCCTCTCGGCGAGGACAGCCGGTGCAGTGCCCCGATCCAGGGACCGGAAATGGTCACCTGGCGCGTGTGTGCCCGGGTCGAGGCCGAGTGGGTCTCCTTCGCTCTCAAGATCACTAATCGCGGCAGTCGGCCGATGGAACTCAAGACCCGCCTTCAATACGCGCGGGAAAGCGCCTTCCATCGGTGCCAGGGAGACCCCGGTCCGCGACAGTTGACCGTCCTGGCCGGCCAGACCATCGTCACCGACACCAAGGAGTGCGCCGTGGCACGCGAAGACAGGCCCTGGGCCTACCAGGGAGTCGGATGGGTGGTGCCCGCAGACGCCACCGATGGCACGTACAAGTTGGCCCCGACCGCGCACGTCTACCCCGATCGCGTCATCTGGCAGCCTGACCTGCTGTGACGGGAGCGGAGCCAGTCGGCAACTCCCGGTCTGGCGGACGAGTTGGCCAAGGACGGTACCTCGGGCGGGCCTGGGTCGTTGGGCAGGGACATGGAATGGACATCTCACCTCAAGGCGCTGATGCCGTCGAAGCCCGAAACCAGGCGATTACGGCGGTGCGCCTGACCGACGCCCATGCGGTGGAGCTGACCGCACAGGCCGCCGCAGCCGGGGCGCCGGGCGCGTCGCTGGCCCGGGTGCTGGCAGGGCTCCAGCCTCTGCTCGCCCAGGAGCGTCCCCACGTCTGCGACCCGAGTCCGGTCGTCCCGCCGGTCCAGCCCGCTCCTGAACCTCCCGGTGAGCAGGGCTGGCCGGACGGCATCGAGAGGTACACCTCCAGCAGGCATGGAAGCAGGGCCTGCTGTCCTGGAAGCCCAGCACCACCAGGACGTACCGCGCCCGCTCCACCCGGCGCGGAATCCCCTTCCCCGAGGGCATGCAGGACAAGACGGGGACGTACCGCTACACCAAGGAAGAACTCCGTGCATGGCTCGCGGCGTGGACCGCGCCGGCCCGATCCGAGAACCTGGCCCTGCCTCAGCAACGGCTCGCACCGGAGCCGCTGACGCACACCTCCTTGGGCCCGCAGCCGCCGACAGGGGCCCCAATGAGGTGTCGGCTGATGCAACGAAAGGGCTACGGCGCCGACTCCGCGCTACAGCCCTCGCCCACTCCACCCCCTGCCGCTACTCCCAGCGGATGCCGAGTTCGGTGAGCCGGGCGGCGCGGTCGGCGGGGATGTCGGCCCGCCTGCTGCGGCTGTTGGCGATGAACAGGCCGAGGCGGATCTGCGCGGTGGTGCCGTCGGCCAGCACCAGCGGCTCCTTGTGCTTGCGAGAGACGTTCAGGTGCCCTTCGCCGGGTCCGGAACCGGGGGGTGGCGGGCCTTGCCGTCTGGCAGGATCCATGGCGTGAGCGAGAATCTGGGCCAGCGCCCCCCGATGTTGTTCGTGATCAACGACCGGCTGTGGATCGGCCCCGACCCGATCGGCGGCATCCAGTGCGTCGCCCGGACGCGGTCCAGCACGCGGTGCAAGAACTGGGTCGAGACCAGCCAGGTCGGGCGCTGGGAACAGATGGTCAGCAGGCGCGGGCTCATCAGCGTCTACACGGTGGGCCGTGACGACCGGTGGCTCGCCCAGCACTGCGCGCGGCACGACTCGCCGGACACGGTGGACCATGAGCTTCCAGACTGGGAAGCGTTCAGCGAGGACAACCCCGAGCACACCGCGCGGTTCGTGCGGCCCCTCCCCGACGCCTGGGTGGCCATCGGCTGAGGGCCAGCGTGGCCGCCGCGCCGCGCGCTGACCGCCGGCGGCCGAGGTGGGGCCAGCCCGGGGCACCGAGGTGGAACCGGGGCCCCGAAGGCCCGGAGGGCTCGGAGCTGGAGCTGCGGGAGAGGGCGGACCCGGGCCGGCTGGCGTGCCCCGACTGCTACTGGTGACGGCGATCGTGGCGCTGGTGGCGGTCCGCGCGGTGCGGGACGAGCGGGCCGGGTGACCGTCCATCGGTGTGCGTCGAACACATGGAGGGCTCCGGCCGGACCACTCGGTCCAGACCGGATCCCTCGCTCATGACAACTCGAGGTTGAGGGCCAGCCCGCGTCTGCCATGCGGCAACCGGCGTTCAGTAGCCACGAGTTGCTCAGGCCACCCGCGTGAGGCGGCCCCGCTGGTGAAGGGGGCGGCATCCGCACCCTTCACCAGGGCGCGGGCCTCGCCCGCGGCTGGGTTGAGAAGGGCGCCTTCGGCCTGGACGGCTGGGCCGCCCTGATCGACGGCCGACTCCTCGTCACTGTAGATCAGCTCGGCCGGCCGGAACCCGTCCTGCATACCGAGGCACACCAGGCCAAGGAGACGCTGCACGCAGCCCTCGACCAGCACCCCGTCCAGGCCGGCCCGGACGACGCGGACGACCCGGACGGGGAGTCCGGCGACCGGGAGTACGACCTGCTTGGTGCCGTCCCCGCCCGCATCCGCCGCCGGGCGGCCGGGATGACCGTGCCCGAGCGGGCCCTGGCCGCCGCTCAGGACGAGCGAGTACGCCGAGCTCCAGGCCGCGGTGGTCGTCCAGGAGTGGAAGCGGGTGCGTGGCGCGGCCGCCACCAGCCTGCTCAAGGTCTACGACCCAGACCACGACCTCGTCCTCAGCCGGGCGCTGTACGCCGAGCAGCACCAGCAAGACATCGCTGACCGCGCCCGTGAGGCCGCCTACCAGGACCATCAGGACGCCGACGCCACCCAGCGGGCCCAGGCCGGCACCGCCGCCCAGCCCCTCTACACCGCGCTGGAACGCGCGGGCCTGTACGTGCTGACCGACGACGACCAGCAGGCCGTCCGCGACCTCGCCCGCCACCTCGACCCGGCCACGCTGCGCCAGGTCATGAGCTGGCGGGAGCGCACCCGCACCGCCGCCTTCGCGTTGCGCGGCACCGAGCAGGCCCGGCCCGTCCGGCCCGTCGTGCGGCGCCGCCAGTTCTGACCGACCGCGCAGTCCCCGGGGGGCCCGCTGCCCTTTCCATTGCGCGGCCCAGCCGGTGACCTCCGGCTGGGCCGCGCTGTTCCGTCACCAGCGCCGCTGTCCACAGCCAACCTCGGCCAGGATGGCCGCCATGATGACGAAGACCCCAGCGCCCTGCCAGGCCTACGACGCCGACGGCTGGGGCAACTGCCCGGTGGTAGAGCTGCGCACCGTCCAGACACGGCTCCTGGCGCTGCTGGAGCGGTACGCCGACGGCCCGCTTGAGCATGGACTACCGGTTCAGCCCGGACAAGGCCACCCGGCGGGCGGTCCGCCTGCCTTCCAGAGCCGTACGCCGCCACGCCCGCGGCTCCCGCCGGTCCGCCGGCCGCAAGCTGCGCCAGGTGGTGAACCACCGGACGGAGGAGGAGTTCTGCCCCGCGCGACTGGCCGAGCGGGCAGCGAAGCAGGCCCGCGCGGAAGCGGCGGATGCCCGGCACCGAGCCGCACGCGCGAGCCACGGAGAGAAGTAGCTCAACCCCCACCGTCGGATGTGACCTGTTGACGGGTGTGGGCGTGGAATGGCCGCTTATACCGGGTTGTCTGGACCTTTGGTTGTGTCTGTTGGGGGTGTGGGTGGGTGGTGTCGGGTGGCTGGTTTGGTGACTGTGTGTGGTGGTGGGTGGGTCGGGGGCCCGGTCGGCCTCGCCGGGCGGGGTCGGCGGATGTTGGGCCTGTATTCGGGCGTGAATTCCGCCGGTAATTCCGTGCCGCTGCTTTTATTGGATTCGCCACCTGTGGTGGTCTGAATTCGGGTTGGAATTGTGGTGGCGTGGGTGGTGTCGATGGTGGGTGTTCGGTTTCGTCGGGGGTGGAGCCGCCGGGCCTCCGCGCCGTCCGGGCCTGCTGTGCCCTGCTCGGTCGCCGCCGTCCAGGCCTGGCTGCCGCCGTCTCGGGGCCGCCGTCCGTGGGTGGTTGGGCCGTGTCGGGCGCCCCCATGGTCAGAGCCTGTGCTCAGTCCGAGATGGCGGCTTTCCAGACCCACGAGGTGACGCGGGGGCGGTCGGCGGACTCACCCCGGCCAGTGGACCAGAGGAGAACCTGGACGGGGTCACCGGGCGGAGCGTCGGGGAACAGCCGGTTGAGCACCGCGGCGCAGAGGTCCTCCGGAGGGCGCCAGGCAATCCCCAGGCCCTGGGTGATGTCGTGTGTGTGGAGGAGGGTCTCGGCGATTCCCATCGCGGCGAATCCCTCCGGATCACACGGTCCCCAGTGCCAAGCGCGATCACCGGGTGCAGCTGCGGCGACCACGGTGCTCAGGAGTCTTCCGCAAGCGGTCACCACCCTGAGCACTTCGCTCGCCGGCGCATCGGCGTTGACGGTGAGGTCAAAAGGCAGGTACGCGTCCGTCGGACGAGCCGCCAGCTGTCCGGCATAAGCGAGCAGATCGTGCGCAACGTGGGCGGCAGTCTGCCAGCAGCTCCAGTCCAGAGACCTCGCTCGGGTCTGCCAGTCCTCGGAGTCGTGCGGGCTGAGTGTCCGAACCATCTCGTCCACAGCCCGGTCGACGTCTCGGCTATCGATGCGATCCATCCCGTGATCGTCGCAACGCTGACAAGCATCAACAAGCGGATTCCGGCCGCAGATGACGTGGGTGGATGTGTGGTGGGGGCGCGACAGGTGGGTGCGACAGGGGCCGGGGTGGGGCCGCGGCTGCTGCTCGGGTGGTGGCCGCAGCCGGGTGTCGACGACGGCCAGGGGTGGGCTGTCCTGGTCGCCGTCCGGGGCCGCCGACGCCGTCCGGGGCCGCTGGGTGCGGCCGGGACGGCGGCCGTTGTCGGGGCCGGCCTTCTCGGCGGCCTCGTCCTGGTGGTGGTGCTCGGCGGCGGGTCGGCCGGTGGGCTGGTGGTGGGTGCGGGGTGCAACGCGGTGTTGCGCTGGGGTGCAACACGGGGCCGTGTTGCGGGTCTGACCAGGTGTTATGTGGCCGAGAGCCGGGGTGGGTGGGTGTGTTGCACCTCGTGTTGCGCCGGGCTGCGCCGGTTGGCCGGCCTCGGCGGCTGACGTGTGACAGCGAAGGTGGACGGCATACCGCTGAAGTTGGACTGTCGGCCAGTCGTGCCATCGAAGATGGATCACTCCGCAGTTTGGGACAACGAAGTTGGACCGATGTGGCGCGAGCGGGCGATGTCCTTCTCCGTTAGTGCTGACCGCTCTGATCCAGTCGAGACGGCGCGGGCGTGACGCTGCGGTCGTACAGTTGGGCCGCTCGTGATCATGCGACTGTGGAGGAACGGCGCCTGTGCACCCTGATGTGGAGCGCCTCATGGCGCTGATGCCGCCTGGCCCGGAAGCCGGGGAGCAACTCGACTGGCTGGAGGTTGAGCAGGAGCTCGGGTGCCAGTTGCCGGCCGATTTCCGCGACCTGGTCGCCGTCTACGGCGTGGGCACCGTTGACCAGTGTCTGATGGTGCTCCCCCCTGTGAGCGGAGAGCACGAGTCGGGGATCCCGTCCGTGGGTCAAATGACCCCGACCCCCGAGAAGACCGCATGGCTCTTGCACACGAAGTCCGATTATCCGCTGTGGCCGGAGCCCGGGGCGCTGCTGTGTGGGCTCCGCTTGGTGGACGGCAACGGTGACCTGTGGGGCGCCGTCTACTGGCGCACGAGGGGTGCCATTCCCGAGCAATGGCCAGTTGTTCTGTGGGAGCGCAATCAGCCCTTCGTGGAGTTCGATCTGAGCATCACCGGCCTCCTGGTGAAGTGGCTCACCGAGGCCTCGAACATCGACTTCGATGAGCGCCTGGTCTTCGGGGCTCCCCATTCACGCTTCATCCACTGGCGCGTCGAGCACACGATGCGCGCGCAGGGCCTCGACCCCTGGGAGTACCTGGAACCGCTCTACATCGAAGCGAACGAGGCCTGGGAGGAGCAGAACCTAGGGGCGTCCCCCGCCTGACGACAGCCCCACCGGTCCAACTTCGCTGGCACAGGACAGCGGCTCCCCGCCGCCCGGTGCCGCGCCCCGCTGCGCCCCGCCCTGGTGGCCGTCCTGGTCCGGTGTTCGGTTTGGTGTCGCCGTCCCGGGAATTGCTCGGTTGACGCTGGGCGGGATTTCCTGGGCGGTCTGGAAGGGTGGTCGCCGTGTCGGCGTGGAGGGCCGTAGGCCCCTTTCCGGCGTGCCTGAATTAGATTCCTGCCCGCTGCGCCTTGCGAGGCTTTCGGATTGCCGCCTGAAAAGGAGCAGAAGGAAATTCGCATTCCCGCAGGGAGTGCGGCCGGATAGAGCCGGGATGGACGGTTGGAGCGATGTGTCCGTTCGCGTCTAACGCCCTTTTGGGAGCCGGCAGGATAGAGCTGTGTGGAAGCCGGGGGAACGCCGCCGGATACGCTTCGGATTCCGGTCCGGAATCTGTGCTTGAAGGCCTGTCAGGGACCGCCGCACGGGGTGCCCGTGAGGGCCCGCCACCGGGCCGGGTGATGCGTGTCGGGGGAGTGGCGGTGGTGATCTGTCACGAGTGTGGCAGTGGTGTTTTGGGTGTTCGTGCTGGTCATGGGCAGGTTTCTACTGCCGTTGACTGTCGTCTGACTGCTGTCATGGATGACGTTTTGGCTGGTCGTGGGGGTGTCGTGGCTGTCAGCACCTCCCGCACACCGGGGGGACCTCAGGGAAGCCGTTGCCGCCGGTCGGGCAGGGCGCCCTGGTGCCGGTCTGCTGTGCCTCGACTGCCCATCACAGAGCGTGAGACGAGCGTCCAGGTAACGGTGGCATCGATCCTCTGCGGCAGCTGCCGGGTGCTGGCTTCTCGACACTCACCAATGTGGATCGGGATCCCACTCGCGGTCCGGCTCTCTGATCTGCTCGTACGACTCGAAGGTGTGGGTGTCGAAGAAGCAGGCGATGGAGAACGGCTGCTGGGGATCCGTGAGGACCCGGTGGATGAACTCGCTGGTGGAGCCGTCGAATCGCTCCCAGCCAGCGGCGACGTCATCATGCGGCTGGGCGAAAATCGGCCAGCGGTCGGGATCGGCGGAATCGGTCAGCCAGAAGAACTGGTCGGCCTGTTCCGAGTCCGCCCACCGAAGCAGGCCGCCGGCGGCAGGGAACACGGGACGCGGACTGAAGAGGTCGCCGATCCAGGCGTCAGCAGCGGCTCGTGCGCCTAGCCACTCGGCGTCCTTGATCAGATCGTGGTGCGGGCTCGGCGTGTCAGGGGTGAAGAGCTGCTGGAACCCGTCGAACTCTCCCGACGCCCCGCAGCACTGCGGCTTCCGCGGCCCCACCCTCACCCTCGACCACCAGCGCGCCCTCTACCGACGCTGGACCACCAACCCCGGCACCCACCCCCACGAAGCCCTCATCGGCCTCGCCGCCCTCCTCCACGCCGCCACCACCACCGAACTACGTCACCTGACCGACGCCGCCGTGGACACCGTTCGCCGCACGCTGCACTTCCCCGGCCGCCCGAACCCCACCCCCACCCCGCTCGATGCCGCGACCTGGCACGCACTACAGCGCTGCCTGGACCACCGCGCCCGCACCGGAACGGCCAACCCCCACATCCTCACTACCCGCCTCACCATCACCACCCGCACCCCCGCCGGCGCCGCCCACATCCGCGACAGCCTCACCCCCGCCAGCCTGCTCCCACAGATCTTGCGCTCCACCCGCCTACTGACCCTCGCCGCCCAACTCGACATCGAACTGCTGACCGCCGCCCTCGGCATGTCCTACTCCGGCGTCACCCCCTACCTGAACCCCGCCCATCAGCCCTACGGTCCGTAGCTCCGCGTCAGCGCCGCCTTGCTCCGCGAACCCGTGGACGCCGCCGCCGCTGCGCACCGCGACCGTGCGGGGCACCCCCCAGACACCCCCGGCGGGCCGTCAGGCCACGCCCGTCCCCCACGGCCGACTGGGCCCTGTCCGGTGACGTCGAGCACGGCCTGGTTGACCTCGTGGGCTTCGGCTCGGGGATCTTCTCGGGGTCCACCCGCGGCTGCGCCGGTTCGTCCAGGCGCTCCCGGTGGGTGGACGGTCGCAGGGGCTCGTGTTCGCCACCAGCGGCCTCCCCGAGCCGGGGCTGCGGCCCGTCACCCGCCCCTGGGAAGGGCTTCGAGGTGCGCGACATCTTTTCGTGCCGCGGCTTCGACACCTGGCTCCCCTTCAACCTCGTCGGCGGTATCAACAAGACCCGCCCCGACATCGGCGGCCTCGCCGCCGCGCACGCCTTCGCCGAAGCCTGCCGGTCGGTGAGCCCGGACGCGACAGGTGGTTGCGACAGCCGCCGGGAGCGGTTTGTGCTGCGCCCGGAAGGGCGTGTGTGTCTTCCGGGTTGCTTGGGATCGGATGGTTGCCTATTGCGGGAGGGACAGGGGGAGGAAGGTGCGGGGCGGGGCGGGATCGGTGCCTGGCACTACGACGATCCCGGAGAAGAGGCGGTCCACCAGGTCGCGGTATGCCGGGGAGAAGATGTCCTCCCCGGTCGCGTCGGCCTTGCAGAACCAGCCCGGCCCGTCCGCGCCCACGATGCGCCGGCGATGGAGCTTTCGGGCGTCGTCCTCCCGGTACGGGAGCTGGAGCCATATCTCGGGCCTCGCAGGGCCGGGCACCTCCTCGAACAGAGCGCCTCGCTCCAACAGTTCGGGATTGCGGAGCATTTCGGACCTGATCCGGTCCCAGCCGTCCTCGGTGCCGGCCGCGGTGAACGCCGACAGCCTCACCTCGATGCCACCGATGATCAGGTCGACGCAGGTGATGACCTCGCCGTGCCGGTGGGGCCGGATCTCCATCCCTTCCATCGCCGGGATCAGCAGGTGGCCCAGGTCCAGCCGGCCCAGGCAGGGCTCGGCCAGTTCCGTGACGTCCCACGGCCCGGTGGTGGTCCCGCGCTCGGCGCCCCCCTGCCCGGAGGACGAATCGCCGGGCCCGCCGGGGCGCATCGGGTACGGGAGTCCCGTCCGGTGTGCCGTGAACCGCTCGGCTGCAATGATGATGCCGATCAGCTCCGCGTCCGACAGCTTCAGGTCGTTGACGAGGCCCAGGAACAGGTAGAGCTCGTAGGTGACGATCTCGTGGTGCATGAGCTTCGCCACCGCTTCGACGTCGGCGTCGCCGGCGGCCCACAGGATGAGGGAAACCGTCTTGTCCGCCGAGTGCTTGACGTAGTTCCGGCTTGATTCAGCGGGCCATGGGCGCTTCCGCGCCATGAACTTGAGGATCTGCCAGAGCTTCACGGACGGGCCGAACCTCCGCTCGACGATCCGGCGGAATGCTTCCTCCAGCAGGTCCTGCCAGGTTTCGCCTTCCTGCGCGTCCTGCCGAAGTTCGGAGGACCAGTGCTTGTAGTCCTTGTCATCCCCCCGGGTGAAGGCGTATAGCATCCGCCCGCTAATGGTCCGTGGACCCGGTTCCGTCATCGTCCCCTACTCCGCATACTCCCCTGTCAGCTCTTGAGAGTCTTGCCTAGTGCAGGAAGCAATAAGCCTCGGTCGTTGAGCTGGGCATGGATGAGGACGGTCCGCGCCGGTGGTGTACCGGCCGCGGCTCGGTCCGCCGGCCTCGTGCTCGCTGCCGCCCTGGGCGCCGTCGGGGGCCGGCCTTCGTGTCGTGGTGCTGGGGATCGGCGCCCTGCTCCTCGCTGGAGCTGCGGGAGAGGGCGGAGCCGGGCCGGCTGGAGTGCCTTGAGGGCGTACAGGCCAGCGCAGCAAGGGACTTGGGCCCGCTGGTGCTGCCGGTCCCGACCAAGCGCGAGCTGGTGGCCGCGCTGGTCTCAACTCCAGACGATCCGTGGTGGGAGGACCGCATGCTCCACGCGAAGCTCTACCCGGCGAGGGGCCGTCGGGTGTGACCTGCTGGTGGTTGGGCCGGCGTTTTGGCCTCTTACGGTTGGTTGTCTGGACCTTTGGTTGGACCTGTTGAGAGCTCCGGCGGGGTTGGCACTGACTGGGGTTTGGTGACTGTGTGTGGTGGCGGGGTGGGTTGGGGGTTCGGTGGGGCCGGTCGGGGGCTGGTGGGGTGTGGTGGGCCGGTTTCCGGGTGTGAATTCTGCCGGGTATTCCGTTCGGCTGTTTTGGTGGATTGGCTTCTGATGGCGTTCTGAATTTCGGTCGTAATTGCGGGGCGGGGGTGGTGGCGGGGGGTTGGTGTTCGGTTTGGTGGTGCCGGGCTGGGCCTCGGTCGCCATGCTCGTGGGTGGGCGGCCACCGTCCAGGCCGCGCCCGTCCGGCTTGGTTGTCGTCGTGTTGATCTGCGGTTTCGGTCGCTTCGGTCACTGGCACTGGCTCTGACCAGCTGGAACGTCCGGTGACCGAGGGTCGGGACCGGGCCCTCGCCGGGTGGTGGGCGCAGCGCAGCGCCGCGTCGTGTGTCCCGCTCTCTCACCCGTCGCTGCCCGCCCCGCCGCCGTCCGGCTGTGGCTGTCCGGGCCGGTGCCTGTTGGCCGTTGTCGGGGCCGGCCCTTGTTCTGGCGGGTGCGTCTGCTGAGTGCTGCTGGGTGCCTGTCAGGCCGTTGTGGAGGGTGTCCTGGAGGCCGGTGGGGGTCGCCTGTCTGCTGCGCCTTCGTGTGGTGCCCGTTGCTGTGCCGGGTGGCTTAGGGATGAGTGGGTACGTGATCGGTCCCGGCTGAGTAGTCGTGCTCATGTGTGGTTCGGTTCGGCGCGGTGGGATCGGTTCATGGACAACATTCCGGCCGGATCCGCATCGTCGCCGCACGACCGCGACGCGGGGAGGTTCCCGCTCGTCGCGACGGTTCTGCTGCCGTTCTGCCAGATCCTCTACTGGTTCTTCGCGCCGGTGCGCGCGGTCGAGGTCGACGTGTGCATGCCGCGGGGTGCCTGTGGGCGGGACTGGGGTCTGCGGTACGACGCTGCCTACGGCCTGATGGGCGCGCAGTTGGTGCTCATCGTGGTCGCCTGGTGCCTGCCGCCCCGGATGCGCTGGGCTCCATGGCGCTTCGTCGCGTCCGCGGTGAGCGTGATGTGTGGTCTGGCATGCAGTGTGGTGATCCAGAACTTCGGCTGAGGGCGCTTCCGACGACCGATCTGTTGGTCGTGGCCGGCGTCCCGGGGGCCGCTGTTCGGGGCGGCCGGGTACGGCGAGGACGTCGACCATTGTCGGGGCCGGCCTTGTGCTGGTGGTGCTCGGCGGCTGGTGGCGGGTGCGGGGTGCAACACGGGGTCGTGTTGCGGGTCTGACCAGGCGCTATGTGGCCGGGAGCGGGGGTGGGTGTGTTGCGGTGCCGTGTTGCACCGGCTGCCGGGTCCGCAGGCCTCGGCGGGGGCTCCCGCAGGGCCCGCCCGCGCCGCCCTGGTGCCGTGCCCCGCCGCTGCGCCTTGGTCGCTGTCCTGGTCGGCCGCCAGGCCGTCCCGCTGCGCCCGTCTCGGCCGCCGTCCAGGCCGGGCCCCTGGAAGCCCTGGTGCCCGCCCTGGTGGCAGCCTGACCGCCCGTCCTGGCCGCCGTCCTGGCCGTCCCGGCTCTTGGGTTGCCCGGCCGTCGCGGGCCGGGCTCCCCGCCTCTTGGTCCGGTGTTCGGTTTGGTGTCGCCGTCCCGGGAATTGCTCAGTTGACGCTGGGCGGGATTTCCTGGGCGGTCTGGAAGGGCGGTCGCCGTGTCGGTGCGGAGGGCCGTAGGCCCCTTTCCGGCGCGTCTGAATGAGATTCCTGCCCGCTGCGCCACGCAAGGCTTTTCGGATTGCCGCCTGAAAGGGGGCAGAAGGTAATTCGCATTCTCACCTGGAGTGCGGCTGGATAGAGCAGGGATGGACGGTTGCCGCGAGGTTTCCTGTTCGCCTCCAGCGCCCCGCACGGGAACCGGTACGATAGAGCTGTGCGGAAGCCGGGGA